>JBIKWV010000098.1:0-9375 GCA_044356135.1 Elainellaceae cyanobacterium | reverse complement strand
TGTTCCGCCCGCGCAGCGGGCGGAACAGCTTTTTGGGTTTCGACTTTTTCCACGCCCACTGACTTATTTCGACCCTGTAGACGGTCTAACGGGAAACCAGCGCCGTAAGTCACGTCGATACCACAGCGCCAACAGCGCCAAACCGCAAATCGTCAACAGATTAATAAGGTGAAAAATAAACAACCTGATCAATGAAAGGGATTGGGATTGGGTGGAAGACTCCATAATGTCGCCAACGCTGACGATAAGAACCACTATCTGCGCCCCAGCAAACAGAAACAGCAGGAACAAAATCCGTGCTAACCACTCGGCTGTAGCAACCGAGTCATTCCGACGGATGAGCGCTCGAATCATTCGTATCGTGAGGACTGTTGAATTGATTTGAAAAAGCGCCGTGAGTCCCGCTTCTTTCAGCGATAGCGCATGGAGATGCTGCATCACAAAGGTCAACCATCCACCCGTCGCCACGACCGCTAAGAAACTCAGGGTGTACACCAGCGTTTGTACGATTTTTGGGAGAACAATTTGGTCGCTGATGGGCGCGACCCCCAGCGCCTTGAGGAGTCTGGCTGGCTCCGGCAGCAGTTGGGCGAATCGATCGAGGTTTCGCAGACCTGAGCGAAAATCAATCCACTGGACTCGCTGCAAGTCGGGGTCAATGTTATTGGTCGATTGCAGAATAACCGGATAAATCGTTGCTTTTCTAAAACAAAACGTCGTTCCCCGCTTGAACTCCGAAATGAGAACGATTACGACTTTTGGAGCATCGGTCTCAGCAACTGGAAGATGGCCATACCGCTGAAGCCTGCGATCAATGTCTTTTGCATAGTTCTCATCCTCTGGGGCGGCATCTATCCAGTACCGGACGGGTCTGGGATTGCGAATCTTCGGAACATAGGGGTTCGCAAACTGAGGACGGGAGGCAATTGGTTTGACCCAACGCCGCATTGCCGGGGTTCTCAGGAGCACCAGCAGCACCACCACTGAGGTTAAACCCGCCACTACAAACACCTCTCGTGCAAACAACCACTCGTCTGGGAAAAAAACAAACTGAAACAGATTGGTTATCGGCAGGATCAGCAGCGCATTCTGCACCCGATAGAAATTGAAGTTTCGCTTCAAAATCTGGTAGGGCAGCGGAACCAGATAAAAGGGGACATACAGCGTCCACCATGAAAAGATGGAGAAAACGCTGATGATGGCGGTGATCGTCACCGTAAACCAAACCCACGGCGAAACCTTAAATCCTTCCTGGGGCGGGTTGTGTTTCTGAGTCGCTGGCAGCGCGAGCTGCACCTGCAATTGTTTCACGCTGCGCTCAAACATTCCCTGAAAATCAATCCACTCACAGTACTGCAACTCCATCGGCAGCGGCACCGCCTCAAAGATCAGCAGCACGATCCGCTTTTCGAGAGCAAGCGCTCTGCGCCACTCATACTCCACATTAGGGGAGGCGATCGCCTCACGGGAAACCACCAGCAGAAAAACATCCGCCTCCACGATGCCCAGGTCAATCTGCACCTGCCAGGGCCGCCCCGGAATCAGGCATTGATAGTCGAGCCAGACATCGTAACCAGCCCGTTCTAACAGCCTGAATAGATCATTAACAAACGGCGTTTCTCGACGGCAGTAGCTGAGGAACAGCAAAGGCTGAGCGGTTTCAGGAGAGGAAATGGGTTGCATCGTCTGACGGGGAGAAATCGACAGCACTGCGATGGGTGGCGATCGCTACTGTTATGGTTCCCCTTTTTTATCTTCGTGAGATCGAAGAACTACAGCGCAAAGCGCTGAGGTACAAAGTTTTTGTTGAGAGCCGTGCTCCGCGCGGCTCTCAACAAAAACTTTGTACCTCACCCGCTTGAAAGCGCTGTATGGACGTTGAACTCTACAGAAAAGCTCCCTACCCAATGACGCTCTAACAACTGTCTCTCAGGTTCTACAGGCAGTCGTCCTGTCGCTACGATTGAAATATAGATCGCGCCGTCTCGGTTAGGAAAATGGGGTTTGGGGCAGTGTCCCACATAGGGATTTCAACGTTCGGACTTCGGCGTGAGCGCTTAGTCGAACGCTGAGCGCTCGCGTCCAAGCCTCTGCACCTTGTCCAAATATCCCTGACCACGGCGATATGAATTCCAGTTCGACGGTGATCGCTAGAGTGAGGGGTAAGAATATGAAACTCGGAATGAAGTTGAGAAAGAAGTGGGCAATTTTTCCAGCAGCGCTGGCAGCAGTGATGGCGATCGCCCCCGCCGCCTACAGTCAGGTACAAACGCCCATTCCCGCTCCGGCAGTTGTCAGCGGCAACACAGGCAACTCTCCATCGGGGAACTGCGGGTTTGCCGCCACAGCGCCGAGCCAGGTGGTGCGGGTAACAGAACAGTTTACTTCGCTGCGGTTCAAGGTGGAGAGCAACGGCCAACCCACCCTGCTGATTACAGGACCAGGTGGACGGCGGCAGTGCGTCATGGCCGATAACCTCTCAGGTGGCACCATTGAGGTACCAGGCGTGTGGGAGCGGGGAGCCTATTCGCTGTTTGTGGGCGATCGCGCTCAGGCAAGTCGTCGCTTCACTTTGACCATTACTCAGGAATAATGGATCAGGGGGTGGGAGAACTGCCCCCGTTTTATTCTCCCTGAAGGCCATGACTGTCCAGACCTCCCTCCCAGAAACGCGCCAGTTTCTCAAGCAGTTCGACTGTTTACACGGCGAAACGATTTCCCCGGAACAGCGCGATCGCATCCGACAGGCCCTCCTTACGGTGGCGCAGCACTCGGACTATCAAATCTTTGGCGTTTGTGCAGACTCTCTCGACCAGGGAACAGCAGCCCTCCAGCAGTACACCGACGCTCTGGGGTACGCGCCTGAGCTAAATTTTCAACCCGTTGAAGGTTCCGTTTATCTCAAATTCAACCCCAGGTCAGGGCTGTGCTATGCCGACTCCTATACGGGGGAGTATCGGGGGGTGCTGGTGTCCTGCCAGTCTGCCTATGAAGACGGGGTAAATGAGATGTTTGGTCATTTGCCGCTGGATTTGTTTGCGGGTTAGGTCCTTGAGTAAGATCCCCGGCTTCTGTCAGAACTAATTGATAAAGTAGTTCTTAAACGCTAGAAACATCATCACCTCTTGATTCCCCCTAGCCCCCCTTATAACCCCGTGGCTCAAGTCCCCCTTTTTAAGGGGGATTTAAGGGGGATCAAAGCCTTTGTTTGCAAATTAACTCTCATGCTGCGACGAAGTTTCTCAGGTCATTCAGGAAAAAGCCGGGGAGCTAGTATCTGGGGATCTGGTTACCAGTCAAGCAGAGGGTGCGCTCTTAACCGATTTATTTTTCGGTGGGTTGAGGCTCTGGAAGTATAGGGTGCCAATGGTGTTGAGGAAGAGAAGGTAGGCGATCGCCTGCACTAAATAAAGTGTCTGAGTATATCCCAACAGTGCTTTGAGCAAAATGCCGGGGAACTGTCGATCGGGCAGTACGCCGCTGAGATCCCAAAGTTGGGGGCCGAGGATGCAGGAGTCTTGGGAGAAGCAGAGGTTGGCGAAGCGGGGATCGATCTGGGTGAGGAGGGCGATCGCCGCATCGAAGTGGCGTAGAGCAGAAACCACCAGTCCCGCCACGATCAACAGCAGCAGGACGCCCATGCCCAGAAAGAACTGCCGCAGATTGATCTTGATACCCAGTTGAAACAGGAGAAATCCGATAATAACAGCTCCCGTGAGTCCTGTAACGGCTCCCAAAACAGGCATCCACCCCTGCTGAAACTGAGCGGCGATAAAGAGAACCGTCTCAAAGCCTTCTCGCAGAACTGCGATCATGACCAAACCGAAGACACCCCAGCCTGCGTTGGCCTGCTTTAATGCGGCAGTGATGGAGCCTTCAACTTCTGCCTTGAGGCCCCTGGCCTGCTGCGTCATCCACACCAGCATCCAGCTCAGAAGGGCGATCGCCACCACGCCAAAAGCCCCTTCCAGAAACTGTTTCACTACAGATGCGGAACCACCATCTGCGGCATCTAACCACACCAGTAAACTGCTGAAGAGGATGCCGACCAGTACGCTGGCGATCGCACCAACGGCAATACCACTGTAAACCCAGCGGTTGAGCTGGGGCTGGCTGGCTTTCTTCAGGTAGGCAAGGACGATGCCCACCACAAGGGCAGCTTCGACTCCCTCACGCAGGGTAACGACAAAGGTGGGGAGGGCATCAGCAAAGTTCATCGATCGCGGTTACAATACATCGCCACTGGGCAGCATGACCGAGAAGTTGCCTTCCCCAACATGCTCTTTTAATGTAGCAATGATTTTTTCGGGCTTGTCGTAGGGGCCACAGATGTAAAAAGGCTTGCCGTCCTCTCCAAATTTGGCCTGCAAATCGGGCAAATTCTCCTTCCGAGGTCCCAAAAGCTTCCTGGCTTGCTCAAAATCCGCATGGGGCTTGAAACCTAATTTCCCTGCATAATCAACCCCGTTGAACACAATTGCCTGAGCCTGTTCCAGGGTAATCTCCTGAAAGTCTTCCTGAAAATTGTCACTCATCGTATTCAGCCAGTACTCGTATTTTCTCTGGTCTATCCTGCGGTGATACAAAGCATCTTTGACGCCCAGGCACAAGAAATCTACCAGAAAGCCCGAAATTGTATAGTCGTTCCGCTCCTTCCGAGCAATGACAACCTGGGCAAACCCGATTCCCTCATCTTCCCTGCTTTCCTGAAACCATCCAGTCTTCCCAGTGCCAAAGAATCGGCGATATGCGGATTCATTGACCAGACAATGCTCCAACGGTGGTAGTTCACCCCGTGCCTCGCGATCCTGTGTCGCAGCCTCAGCCTGTTTGCGAATGTACTCCGTTACCTCAGCAGGTCGCAGCCCCAGATTGCGGGCAATCTGCTTGGGGGAGAGGTTGAGCGATCGCAGCCGGGTGATTTCTTGCGCCTGTTCGGGAGTCATGGCCTGATGTCTGAAGATACGGTGATACTGATGATACCAATTCAGCAGATGAGCGTGACCACAAGTCTCAGAGCAAAGTTACACTAATCTGCTGATGCAAGAGTGTTCCGAAGTTTCAGCGAAGTGCCAACTTTGCTTATTTCGTCGGTGATGCCTTTACTTGACGAGGGAAGTATTGAATCAAGAATCCTTTTGAAAATCCCGCATCCTTGAGCAAAGCAGGGTAATCTTGACGACTTACAATCTCTTTCATCAAAGACTGGATTGCTTCAGCTCTTTCAGAAGGTGACGTTTGTGAGCGTCCGGCCTGTTCAATTCTTTGCTTCAGGTTATCCCGCTCGACGGGTTGCTGGATGGTTGAGTTTATCTCGTCAGTCAGGTAATTCAGAATATGAGCAATTCCATTATCAAAGTTGGGGTGTTCAAGCTCCTTTTTCAGGTCTGACCAGAACTTTGTTCGGCGGCTCCCCTGTCGGAGGCGGATCAATGCAAGAGACAGATTCACCAGAGGATCCCAGAGGGGTCTTGGGTCGATGACCAGGAAGCCAGATTCGATATTGGTATTGATGATGGCAGCGAACGCCAGTCCCCACGCACCGGAGCGAATGAGGAGATCAATCCCAACTGGCGGTTTAGCAGAAAGATCGAGGAGAAACCAGCAGGCAACACCAGGAATCGCCGTTTGTAGCAATAACCAGAACCAGAATCCCGGTTGGAGCCACAGGTTCAGGAAAGGATAGTCCTGAAATTTCTGGTTCAGGCCCTTAAAAGCTTGCAGGAGATTGAAGCAGCCTGCAATCAAGGCGATCGCCCCCCACTGTCCCCAGTTTTGCCACCACTGCGCTACCCCTGCCATCATACGGCGGCTCTGGAAAATCCAAAATTAAAGACTGGATGCAGGTAGAAATGACCTTTTACTGTCAGGGTCAGGGATGCATCGGGGTTGATGTTCAGCGTTTGAGATTGTCTGCTCTGCACGTCAGGAAATAACTTTGACCAGACGCCGCTTTCTGCCCAATCAATGAAGCCCTTCTGCCAAAGGCTCTTCACAATCTGCTCAGCCTGCTCTCGGGAAATCCTCAATCGGTGTACCAGATCAATCAATGTCAGTGGCTGTTGATAAAGGAGGCTCAAGACATCGCGTTCCTGAACTTCCAGGCTGCGCAGGCGTGTTTGCAGGCTTGAGAGAAAAGGCTGAGCCTCAGCAGGCATTTTTCGGAGCTGACCATTCATTCGCTGAAGAGCTTGTTCCGCAGCAGTTCGGAAGTCTCCCGCCAGCAAAACGGGAACAGCGACATCCTCCCACGTCAATGCTGCTGCCGTCGGGCTGCTGTTCGTCAGTCCTTTAGTTCGCTCCTGACTGCGATATTTCTGTGCAAGCTGGTCGTAGGCTTGCTCAAAGGGCTGCTTGAGAACAGGGTTATTTTGAATTAAGGCGTCGATCGCCGCTGCCACACCGGGTTGTCCCTGCGACAAGTCCTGTCCAATCTTTTGAATCTGTTGATGCAACTCCGGCGAAACCTCCCCATTCAGCTGGGGCAGGGCAAGGGTGAACGCCTGAATGGTTCTGTCTTCGTGGAGTTTCATGGGGTGACCCGGCCAGAGAGGGTGAACGCTGCCCAGTGATAATAGTCATTATAGGGAATATCCTCCAGACTTTCCCTCTGTCGAAGGCCGCGGAGCTGGCTCTCTAACTCGGTTTGAATGGTGTTTGTAAGCTTTTCTTGCAATATCAACTCCTTGATCCAATCAGCCAGATCAGCGTAGCTGGCAGTGCGGAGCCAAGTCTGTGCCTGCTGTAGTGCCTGCGCGGGAGCGTGCCCCTCTAAACAGAGCTGGTAGAAACGTACCATCAGATAGGTACTGGAGATTTCGTCCACTGACCAGAGGGTGCTGACCACATAGGCGGCCTTCGCCCGCAAGAAGGCGCTGACCAGCCCCACGTATTCGGTTTCTATCATCTGGAGTCCCACGGTAGCAGTTTCACAGGAGGCCAGACAGACGAGTTGATAGTGCTCCAGTGGAAGTTGGGCGATCGCCTCTGCCGTCAGGCGTTCCTTCCCTGCCAATCCCAGCGCTGACAGTTGGGGCTGGCGACTATTGAATTCTCCATGCCCGGTGAAGTGCAGCAGTTGATGAGGCGTTAAAAGCGTTGCTTGCAGCGCCTCTTCTGTGACTGCCTCTCGAACCAGGCGCGTGGGCTGCTGAAACAGGCTACTGATAATGGCGGATTCTAACTCAGCGTACAAAAGCTCCGGTGTTCCTTCGTGGGGTGGGTTTTCGATACTGAGGAGGCGCTTGCTTCGCAGTTCCCCGAAGGGGTAATCGCCCCTTTGCACCCGCAATCTCCCTCGTCCATAGCGTTCCTGCAAATTCAGCCCGACCTGGAGGCTGGGCAGATAGGTGACGGTGAAGCGATCGCCGAACAGAGCGTGCAGGGGGAAGCGGTGCAGATCGCGGTGGGGCACCAGGATCAGGTGGGTGATGGTGGTGAGGTGGGGGGTAATTGCCTCAATCTGCAAAATTTCCTTGAGTTGCTCCAGTCGTTCCGCTAACCTGACTCGCCAGGGATGCGCCTGACGATTCTCTTCTGGCTGTTTCCCCTTCGTTCGGTAATCTTCGTAATCGCGGTTCCAATCTTTTAACCAGTTCTCGAAATCTCGCTGTTGCAGCCCTGATGCAGCAGTGGATGCAACAACCATCGGTTCTGATGTATCGACCCGCAACACAAAGGTCGTTAAGGCATCATCACTGAGATGCCAGTAAACAATGGCGGTTGTCTCATCCAGCATTTCCCGCATTTGCTCTACCGTGGGACTCCACTGCGGCTCCTGCCATTCCTCCAGAATCCAGTTCAAACTGCGGTTCTTATCGCGCTCTGCCTCTCGCAGTGCCAGGTTCAATTCTCCTGATTGCACCAATACATCTACCGACATCCGCCGAAAGCCTGAAAATTTCAACTCCAATTGGCGTTTTCTAGCACGGGAGGGAGAAGAGTCAAGTAAATCAATGAGAATTTGCACTCCTTGAACTTGCGCGTTTTTCGCGAGTGATATTTCCTCTATTGCTAAATAAGCATTGACTAAATCTTGAATGACGCTCAACTGGCTCTCAGGAAACTGATTCAATGACGTTAGAGCAAGCTGGTAGTTTTCAATTGCTGTCCATAAATAGTGAGTATTTTGCAGTGAATGACATCCATGCTGATGGTAAATATTACCAATTGCGCGATAGAGCATTCCCCAACCTTCTGGGTGAGTGTCCTGATGAATGTATTCAAGCCCTTTTTTATAAGTCGTTAAGCTTCCTTCAAAACCGCGCTTGCTCAAGTCAAAAATATGTATTGAGTCAGGAAGATAAATTGAGTCTTGCCCTTCAGAGGCATGGCCTACTGCATGTCCCATAGCAAGCCAAGCTTCCCAAGAAAATGGCTCAATCTTGAGTGATTGAGCTAGACATTTAATAGCTTCTTCCCACTGCTTCAGCTTACATAGAATGACACCCTTGCTATGCCAAGCTGTTGAATAATCAGGCTTTATAGAGATTGATTGATTGACATCATCAAGAGCTTCCTTATACATACTCATAGAGCAATGCAATCCAGCTCTATTATTCAAAATCTCGTAATTATCTGACCACAATTTCAGCGCTTGATTATAGCTATTAAGAGCGTCCTGAAAACTGTCCACCTTAGACAGTAAAATTCCTAAATCACCTAAGACAGGATACAAAGATGGGTTGAGAGAAAGAGCACAATTGTAGTTGTCAATAGCCGCTTCATAATTGCATATTTGAGTCAGAAGCCTTCCTAATCTGTATCTAGCAAAAGCTTCACAACTAGCTTCCAAGTTCGAAGCACTATCGAAGAAGGTTAGTACACTCTCATTAAACTTTATAAGGCTTGTAAACAC
Source organism: Elainellaceae cyanobacterium (assembly GCA_044356135.1). GTDB lineage: Bacteria > Cyanobacteriota > Cyanobacteriia > Elainellales > Elainellaceae > CAZVXA01. The sequence continues at coordinate 518 of JBIKWV010000098.1, read as the reverse complement.
AAAAAAGTTTTCAACACATCCCGAACTGCTAATCGGCTTTAGTTGAAATATTTCGGAATAATTTCGTATTGCCTCTTCATAAAGTTGAAGCTTTCCAAGCAAGTCTGCTTTTGCCATTAGAGGGTAAAAACGATCACAAGTAACCTTTAGAACCTCGTCACAAGCGGCAATAGCATCTGAATATTGTCCTAAAGAATCCAGTATATAGATACGATTTAACAATGCTAATTCGTAGCCTGGGTGAATCGCAAGAGCCTGCTCGCAACACTCCAAAGCCTCTCCATAATTACCCAAAAGACCAAAAATAACTGCTTTTTGATTCCAAGCGTAACAATAATTGCAGTCTATAATTAAAGCCTGCTCAACGCTCACAAGACTCTCCTCATATTTACCTTGCATAAAAAGAATGATGCCTCGGTCAGCAAAAGCCTCACAATGATCAGGCTTAAAATCTAGAACTTGGTTCAAATCATCTAAAGCTTCGCTATAACGATTCAGCTTGAGTAACGATAACCCTC
>JBIKWV010000097.1:0-9377 GCA_044356135.1 Elainellaceae cyanobacterium | reverse complement strand
AATACAGAATTCTACAAATCCTGGTTGCTCATTGATGCTGGACAAGATCCAATGGGATCAATGCTTGAGGTGGCTGAGCGAGTCAAGCAGCAGTTTGGTTCCGTTGATTTAATTGTCAGTAATTTTCAGCCCCTGTCCTACAACTCGATTGGCACCAACTTATCAGAATGGGGCATTGACATCGTTGCTAACTTGTTGAGTAACCCTCGCATTTTCTCTGTCACCAATAAGCCTGAAGGCGGCTATGTTGCCCTGTTAGGGCCTCAAGGGGTGGCTCAGTTGAGTGCGATCGTTGGTGCAAAAGCTTGTTTACCCTACGCTCATAGTTGGGCTGCGATCGGACAGCCAGGTGTTCATGACGAGGAATTGATTCCCCAAGTCATGGCGGCGATCGATCGCCTACACGCCTCAACTCAGGTTATTCCCTGGAAGATTGGCGAGGGCTACCTCTTGACTGACGAGGCAGATTGGCAACTGACATCGGGTCATTGGATGCAAACTGCATAAAGCCCCATAGTTTACGAATAGGTTTAATTGGCATGGCACTAGAACGCATCAATTTCAACCCCCGAATGACGCGACGCTTGATTCAACAATCCACCTTTGCCCAGTCCCCTTTAGTGGTAGTTGATGTTGGTGCTAGAGGCGGAAATGAAATCCATTGGCAAGTTTATGAATCACAACTCCATCAAATTGCCTTTGAACCAGATGTGGAAGAATGCGAACGACTCAATCAACAATTTGCTGCCACCAATCGCTCCTTCTACCCAGTGGCGCTAGGGGCGCAAGCCGAGAAACGCCCCTTCTACCTCTGCCAAGGCAGGGGTGGCTCTAGCTTCTACCCTGCCAACCTTACCTTTCTGGAGCGTTTCTCAGCCGAGCATGCTGAACACCTGCAAGTTGCCGAACAGATTGAACTGGAAACAATCGATCTCGACACCTTTGCTCAAACAAATCAACTTCCTGCGATTGATTTCATCAAATTAGATGTGGAAGGAAGTGAACTGGACTGTTTGAAAGGTGCAGCCCGAACGTTACAGCAATCGGTGTTAGGACTCAGTTTAGAGATCCTCTTTCATGCTTCACTACGACAGCAACCGACCTTTAGTGAAATTGACTTCTACCTGAATGCACAAGGGTTCCGACTGTTTGACATGTCACTCTATCGTCATGCCCGGAGAGCACTCCCTTTCCCTGCCAGTGACATTGGTGTGACCCGCCAAGGGCAAGTACTATGGGGGCAAGTCCTGTACCTGCGCGACGGTGTTGCGGAGATTCAAGCAGGTGAGCGGTTAGCGCATTGGACTGAAACGACAGTTCTCAAGCTGGCTAGCATGATGGAGATCTTTTGCTTGCCCGATTGTGCTGCGGAGCTACTACAAGTTGCCGATTACCACCAGATGATGACACAGCCGATCGCGCCACTTCTGAACGATCTTACGCCAGTGCTGCGAAGAGGCGAGGCAACTCGACCGATCGCCTATCAAGATTACCTGAACCATTTCGGCTGTAGTGCCTAAAGCTTCAAATTCTACAGTATTAATCAAGAGCGCAGTTAATGGAGCGGCATATACAATGGTTACGGCAACAGGTTCTCTCAGCGACTACTTGCGACTCATCCAGAAATATACGCCGATCGCACTGATTGATGAATCACAGTGGGATAGTATCCTGGAAATCGGTGACCTGATGCCCAGTTCGATTACAAACTTCTTTGGCTTTGAATGCCGTTTAGGAACCCCAGAAGCAAGAGCAGACTTTTTATTTTGTTCTGAAGCAGCAGCAGCTGGGCGGCGTGTTTTGGCTGCGAACGCCTATGACATTGACCTTCCCAAGGTTTTGCTACAACAGCCTGTTTGGCAAAACCTGCGGCAGTTCAGTACCAATTGGGAAAGTCCAGCTTCTGTGCTACACAGTAAGGTTCACAATGTCTGGCTTGAGTTTGATACTGCAACGCCATCTCAGGAACCTTATCCGGTTCCCAGTTGTTTCTTTGGGCCAGAACCTCTATTTGCCTATCCTGCACAACAAGATCAACATCCTGCCGACTGGGTTTGGAGTTCTGCGCTACCGTTGTTATTAGGACGGCAATTGCCCCTGGCTGTAGAAGCAAACTTGCTTCAGTGTATAGAGCACCTTCCCAGTCATGCCTATATTTTTCAAATTGGCTTAATGTTAGCGCGAAATTGGGATGGTGTGCGCTTGTGCATTCGAGACATTGCACCGGATGACATCATCAATTATCTCTCACAGTTAAATTGGTCAGGCAAAGTTGAACCTCTACAGCAACTGTTGCAGGAAGTCGCTGAAATGACCGATCGCATTGATTTAGATATTGATGTGAGTGATCGGATTCAGCCTAAGATTGGCCTGGAATGCTACCTCAAAAAACAGCCCAAGTTTGACGATCGCTGGGGGGTACTATTAGACACTCTAGTGCTACAAGGGAAGTGCTCGGTACAAAAGCGCCAAGCACTGATGCAATATGCTGGCTATATTCGAGAGCAAATGGAGCCGGAACGGTGGCCCTCCAGTATGCGGAAATTAAGAGGACTACTAGGACCTAACTATGAATGGATTATCTTCAAAGGAATTCATCATCTTAAGTTGGTTTACCACACCTCCCAAGTTACCGAAGCCAAAGCTTACCTTTACGTTTGCCGGAGTTTGATTAGTAACATTGTCCAAAGTCTAGAACAAGAAAAGGAAAAGGACGAATAATGTTAGTTTCTGAAATACTCAGCTTCTTACCAGAATCGTTGGAGTGGATGGTGTTGTTCAATCTATCTGCTGTGGGGCAAATCACCACAGCAGAAACCATTTGTGCGATGTACCATTTACCGCTCGAAACCGCCTTAGAGCCTTACAGCCATGTTGTTCTGACAAACCAGGGACGATTTTTAGCCAGTCAAACAGATCATCAATTGGTAGAAGCCATATCTGGAGAGATTTGGAACTGCGATCGCACGCCTGCTTCTCTGGGCGATCGCTACAGTCAACAGCTTGCGACAGTTTCAGTTGATGAAGCCGATTGCCTGGGTCTGGCGCAAGAATCCCCCTTTGCGCCTGTTCTACTGCATCTACGTCTGGAAGGTCACTATGGCAAAGCGCAAGCGATTTTTGCCCAGGAACCCTCTTTTGAACACTATGAATTGCTTCAGGCAGTTGGGGTTAAATTTTTAGGTGGTGAATTGCGACAGGATTACTACCTTGCCCACTTCCAAAATCGCTTGCCGACTCATATTCATGCGGGTATTCTGTCCCATTTCAGTCGTACTGCCCACTGTAATATCTTCTTCTTTCGTCACGGCAACATTGATGCTGAACTAGAATCAGGCTTACTCCAAGCTGCCCATGTGAGAGTGCAATGGGCAAAAAAGCAAAGCTGGACGAAACTGATAGAGTTGGCAACGCTTGCCTGTGAGCGATCGCTCAGCATGACCTGCCAACCCCCAGCACCCGAGCCAGCATTCGCCTATGGCGATCTAGTGCCACTGGGATTTGTCCTGCTGGCATTGCGTCAGGCTGCAACAGAACCAGATGCTCCTCCAGAACTGCTGCAAGCTCAGGAGCAGTTACAAGCCCGGGTCATTGCCCAACAAGAAGACCAGTTATGGGCTTTCCATCAAAAGCGCCTGATTACTGCAACCGATTCTGCTTTAGTGCTATTGGGCATTCAGTCTCTTGACTCTGTAACCGCACTTGAACGCTTTGCTGATGGGCAGGGTGGATACTACCCGCAACTCTGGTCAGAGGTGAAGGAAGTCGGCAAAATGGTGGTCGATCGCGAGTGCGAGCATTGGTGTCAGCCAGATTATGCGACGACCTGTTTAGTGAGAGGCTTACGCCAATCCATTGGGTTACCAGAGAAAACCTCGATCGCCTATTTAACCCAAGGATTTGCCACTCGCAGTGGGCTGTTTTTTGCCAATCCGTATCTGGTTGACTGGGTGTTAGCTGAGTCAATTCGTGAGGATGAGCAAGCTGCACCTCTCCGCGATCGCCTTTTATCTGAAGTGATGGCAAGTCTTAACGCTGACTATTCCTTTGGTCAGTACGATGTGGCATTCTCAACAGCACTGGGAATTTTAACGCTGGTAGCATTAGGAGTACGCGATCGCACAATTCGAGTCTTACAACTGCGATTGATGGAGCTAATCAATTATCCAATTCAGCAAACGCCTAATATTCCTTTCTACTCCACACTCAAGACTAGCAAGGTTGAATTAGGCGAAGCCTATACTGCATTGCAAATCAGTGAGTTCTTCAACCGAGGTTCGCAAGGACAAAAGCAAATTCGAGCGATCGATGATCAATTACATCACATCTCTCTCTATCTTGATACGCACTATCTGATTACCCAATCTTTGTTTGCTTTAGCACTGGCACAACCTTGCCAACCAGAAACCTGGGAGCAGGGTGGCACGCTGGATAGAGCAGTTGAAGTAATTCCGAATCTAGCAAGTTCAAGGGCGAGCCATGCTCGCTATCGTTGTCAAAATCATTCAGAGTATATTGCTAAATTTGCTTTGCCTCCCTACCTCAAGCAATTGGTGGTCAGTTGAGCAGGAGTCTTTGTCAACAGAGCACTTTAAGGAATTGAGCCATGAAGATTCACATGATTGGACATGCATCTATATTTGTGGAAACGCAAGATGCCAAGATTCTCATGGATCCAGTTCTTTGGGATCCTTTCTTTGAAGGCTTGAATGAATCTTGCCCCAAACGGGAAGTTGCTGTTGAGAAATTGCCGGAGTTTGACATTCTCGTGATTTCACATCAGCATTTTGACCACTTTGACCTGCGATCGCTCGCCTATCTGCCCAAGCATGTCGATGTCTTTCTGCCAGCCGATGCCTTAATTCTAGATACCCTACGTGAGCTAGGATATCGCCACTGTTATCCATTACTGGATTTCCAGAAAGTCAGGATTGGCTCGACTACGTTGATGACAACACGATCGGAAATGCGGATCCCAGAGTTTGGCATGATTTTTGCCGATCCGTCCGGTGTCTTCTGGAATACGGTAGACACCTACTTTGCGCCTCCAACAATTGAGCAAGTCAAGTCCATGTTTCCGCAAATTGACTTCCTTCTCAGCACCTGGCATGTGAGTTTAGAGGCCAAGTATCAATTTCATCAAGATTGTGCTTTTCCATTCGAGTTTTACGGCGAACTCCTGAAGCTAATTCGACTCATCGATCCAATCGCGATCGCGCCTGGTGCTCAGGGATGGAAGTATATCAATCAAGCAGCATGGCAGAATCAAATCGTGTTTCCAGTGGCTCGCGAGCAGTTCTGTGCCGATATAGCACAAGCCTTACCCCAACTTGGCGATCGGATTTATGTTCTGGATCCCAGCGATATTTTAACGATAGATCAAAACACCTATGAATTACAAACGGGTGGTTGCAACTATGTCAGCAAGCTAGTAGACGATCGAGAATTGATTGAATTTGCGCCCGTCAAAGTTGGGAACACGCTACAAGATCTCAATCCTCATCAGTACCCCGTTCCAGTTTTGGAACAGGCGATCGAAGAGGCCGTCCATACAATCATGCCGCAAGCGATCGAGGAACATCAACAAACGCTATTTGCCCAGCATCACCAGTGGCAAGTGATTTATCAACTAGAGATCATCTTTCCAGATGCTTGCCGCAAATGGTGGCTAGACTTCAGACAATCTTCTGCAAAACTTGTTGCAGGACGGCATCCCTGCGCCAACTTTTTTGCCTACATCACTGCATCTAGTTTCTACGACTTAATCCAAAAACGAGTTGGATGGGACTATCTATTTAATAATGGAGAATACCGCCACTTCCATAAAGTGTATCGCGTCACTGACACGGAACTCATTCCATTACCAGAAGCGGTATTGCTTGATCCTTTATTGCTCATATACTCGCCCCAATATGTTGCTAATGGTAATCTGAGAACAACATTGGATATGTTAAAAAGGAATCATTTAATTACACCTATAGATAGTGCAGAAGAAAACAATCATGCAAAGCTGCTTAATCTGGGTGATTTATTGATCAGGACAAAACGCAATCGAATTGAAAATTTGACGGGTTTTCATACCGATTTAAAATGAGGATGAATAACAATCACCCTCCGTTTCATTGTAACTTCTTTCTAGGATTAGACTGACATGGATACTATGCCCGACCATTTGAATGCCAACACACAAGCTCATCATACTGTTACAGAAAGGGCAGACACTGAGCGTATTATTGACAATGAATTGAAGAATCTCGTTTTAGAATTCAAGCAACGCGATAAATCTTGTGATTCTCTCAAAGAAGGAACTCCAATTGTTGGCTATCAGCATGAGGGCGAGTTTAACCTGGAAGCATTCGTAAATGCGCTCTCAACAACGGGGTTTCAAGCAACTAACATGGCAACCGCGATCGAGATTCTCCGTCGGGTTCGCGATCGCAATGTGCCACTTTATCTGGGTTTTACCTCCAACGTTGGCACTTGTGGGTTGCGAGAAACAGTGACCTACCTGACAAAAAATCGCCATGTTCGCGCATTGGCAACTTCGGCAGGTGCAATCGAGGAAGATATCATGAAGGTGTTTCAACACTTTGTTTTAGGCGATTTTCGTCCAGATGATGTCGATTTGTTCGAGCGCTCTATCAATCGCACAGGTAACATTTTCATCCCTTCATCTCGCTATAAATACTTGCATCTATTTCTTTACAGCTTCAACAAGCGGATCTTGCAATCTTACATTCTCACTCAAGGGTATATTGATGTCGTTGATTATGTTCGAGAACTGGGGCATCACCTGGAAATCCTCAAGGCTCCAAGGCGAGAAGAGAGCTTTGTCTACTGGGCTTACAAAAACAACATTGATTTGCATTGTCCGGCGCTATTGGACGGTGCGATGGGAGATGCATTGTACTGGTTTCAACGCTCCATCAAAGAACGATTCACGATTGATATTATGGGTTATCTGAAGCGTCTCACTGATGACATGGTGTTGATGAAGGCTCAAGCGGGTGAGATTGCTCTGTGGGCGATCGGTGGTTCTGTTCCCAAACATATGATTTGTAACTCTGCGATCTATGCAGGTGGAGCGAACTACACAGTCTACGTCAATACAGCCACAGAGATTGATGGCAGTAATGCAGGTGCTCCAATTAATGAAGCGATTACCTGGGGGAAAGTTCGTCCAGATGCTGATGCCATTAAAATTGAGGCGGAGGCAACGCTTGTTGTTCCACTGATGGTTGCTGCAGCATATCAGTGCTATCAACCTCGCAATCAACAAACTCCTGAGCAGACTGAGTGGGCACCGCATCTGCCTAAGCTACCAGAGATGTGTGAGGAGGATCTGGAGGCTGACTGTGAGGTGGAAGGTCAGATGGAGAAGTTTCCAGCTTTGTCGATTGGTTGTATGAGCTAACGGACGTGCTGGGGAATCTTTTCCCAGCACTACCTCATACCAAATCCTCTGGTAATTGATATCCGTATCCTCATCATCCCCCTTCGGCACCCGAATATCCGCCGCCATGTCTTCAAAGGAATTGTCAGCAATCAGTTGAGACTTCATGGCCCAGTCGCAGCAGACAGACAGTTGGGTCAGGACTCACCTGGTCGTGTCAGGAGTCTTATTGGCAATCAGCCAGTCTCGAATGGCGATCGCATCCCTGGGAAATTTCGCGGGTAGGAGATTGATGCAGTTCTCAATCCTGACGTAATCCTTCGCAATGGTACTGGGGGAGAGGCTGGGTGTCTTAAATTCGGTGTACTTCCCCCACAGCTCAGCGAGAGAGGGCTGGGGTTCAGAAATTGGGGTAACGGTTGGGGCAACGGTGCTGAGTGCGACCTGGGGCTTGTACTTGGCGAGGGTAGAGTCAAAGTTCTCTGAGAGGATGTCCAACTCAATCTGTCGCGCTTTCATCTCGGCAAGCTTGCGATTGGTCGGTGTATCCTGGAAACCCGTTGAGAGATAGTGGCGTTTGCCAGCGTAGGTGAAGACCAACTACAAGCGATCGTTGGAGTTTTTGATCTGAACTGAGCCTTTCACAGACTTACGAGATTCGCCATCGGAGTAGATGGCACGACTCCTGAAATAAAGGGGTTTAGAAGCGATCCCTTACCCCAATAATCGGGGGAAATTACCCAAAAAAGCCCCAAATTTAGTACGGACGTATAGATGATCTCCCAAAAGCAAAAGCCCTAAAATCGAAGATTTCAGGGCTTTTTGCTTAATTCACCTTGATGCCAGGAGGCGGACTTGAACCGCCGACACGAGGATTTTCAGTCCTCTGCTCTACCAACTGAGCTATCCCGGCGCAACCAGGAATTCGCATGAGTGAGTGATAAGAGGACAATCGCCCCAGAAGCACTCCGCAAATTCAGCGCTTAATTAAAGTAACAAACAATCTGGCACTTTGACAAGCAGTTTGAGAGAAATCTGGGGAGAGTCCCTATCATCTTTCACAAAAGACACTCCCAAAACGGCGATCGCCCCCTCAGGATCGTGAACAAATTAACCTGTAATTGTTTTTGAGAGAGGCGTGGCTTCGCCGCGCCTCTCTCAAAAACAATTCGGTTTTATTTAATTCGCGCTCCTTAGGCTGGGCGCAGACGAGTTACCTTCAGTGTGAAGCGGCCAATCGTACCTATGGCAGAGGCAGGGGGAGTCGCCTGGGCGGTAGGTTGTCCACCTTGAGCACCCTGTCTTTGTGGGGTAGAAGGTCGAGCATCCGCCCCTGGTTCGGGGCTGGGGGCAGGTTGCCCACCCTGACCGCCGTAGGGACGCACCCGAATGATGTAGCTACCGGGGCGGGTAATGCGGGCAAACAGCAGCGAATTCGTGGTGCCATCGGGGCCATCGTCGTTCTCGCTGACGGTCGCTCCATCGGGACCAATCAGGGTAACGATGGTATCAAACTGGTCAGAGGTCAGATCGATCACGACCTGATCACCTTGCTGGAAGGAAACAACATAGTCCCGCGCAAATCCGCCGAAGCCTGTGGGAATATCTTTGTTCGTGAGGGTATCCGTGACCTGGTTGTTGGCAGGCATGGGAATGGGATTGTACAGCGGAGACTGTGCTCTGGCCGTAGAAGCGACGGTACCCACCATCAGGGCGATCGCGGGAACCATCAAAGAAAGGCGGAGGTGCGCCAGCAAGGATTTGTGCATGGAAATATAGGGGAGTTTTACCGTTGTGAATGGTTGATTTATTCTGCCCCATTATGCGATAGGAGGCTACTGGGGGTAAGTAATTGGTCTAGACTTTATGACTAAATAGCGCCGATTTTTCCTGAAACGCTGACGGAGTCAGCGTTTCAGGAAAAATCGGCGCTAAAACCAAAAATTTAGTGATACGCTCTCTATGAGAGCGTTTCACGAACTTG
>JBIKWV010001022.1:0-2568 GCA_044356135.1 Elainellaceae cyanobacterium | reverse complement strand
AAGCCCAGTGCCCCTGAACAAATTCGCTGATAAAAAATCCGAGAAATAACAGCGACCAGACGGTCAACGCCGAGTAGGCGAGCTGGTGGCGCGACATTCGGGCAAACAGCCAGAACACTGGAAACATTACCAGTGTGTAGCGTGGCACGCTCAGAATGTGGGACGTGCTGACAAACAGAAGCCAGTTTCCCAGCATCCAGATACCATAGGCCGGACGCAGCTTTAACCATGTCCACAGGGTAGCGATCGCCCCCAGTCCCACAAACACCAGTTCCTGCCCGATTACCATCTGTACCTTCCAGGGTTCAACATCCGGTAGCCGCTCCAGGCTATTGCTGATGCCCTCCCAGGGAGCCGCCAAAAACTTGTGCCAGTACTCCCGCTGGTGAATCAAAAAGGCGAAGGGATCGCCCGTTGTGACGTAGTTGCAGACAAGGTAGAGCAGGGTGCCCACGGGAACCAGGGCAATCCACAGCCACTGTCGGTGATTTCGGAGTTCTTTCAGGAGCGAATCGCCCCGAGGCGATCGCCAGCCCTGATGCATTGCCTCCACCAGCAGCGTGGGGAGCAGAATAATTCCGCTGATGCGGCTGAGACTGGCTAGCAAGCCCAACAGTCCCGCCAGCCACCAGTGGCCCCGCCGTGCCGCCAGCAGACTGCCCAGCATCAGCGCAATAAACAGGCTCTCGGTATAGCCAATATGCAGGAAGTAGCTGGTAGGAAAGATCAGGAAAAACCACAGGGCTGTGCGGGCGGTGGCACGGGAATCATCCACCTGGATTAATTCCTGGAGCAGGAGTGCTGCTGCGATCGAGGCGATCCCCGACACCAGAAATCCACTCAGCACATATTCCCGTGTCAACCAGGACAGCCCCCGCACCAGCCAGGGAAAGAGCGGGAAGAAAACAATCCAGCGCTGGCGATCGCCCGTAGCCTCATAGCCGTAATGGGCAATGTCAACGTAGTGGGGCGCATCCCAGCGGTTCCAGATCTCCAGTGCCTGATACCAGGAATCGAGGGGATCGTTGGCTCCCACCTGATAGACCACCGCACCAAAAAACAGGATCAGCGCTTTGACGACCAGCACCAGAGCGATCGCTCCCCAATCCAGACGGGCGATCGTTGCGGGCACCTGATGGTGTAGAAATTTTCCGAATCGAACGGTCATGCAAGCAGTTGGGCCTCAGGAAATGGGCGGCTCAATTTTGATCTCGCCGTTGTAGTCGGAGTAAATGTTACTGTACTGCGCTGAAAACGTCTTCCCTCCTGTTGTGATCGTAGAGTCTCCCTCCAGCTTCAGCGGCAGGCCATCGCTGGTGCGGATCCAAATCTTCGCTTTTCCGATGGTCTGTACCCCATCCTGAGAATTCTCAATGTCGTAAGCGTAGACCCACGTTTCTTCGCCGTTCACCTGCTCCGTACCCACCAGTCTGGCACTGCGAATACTCTTTCGGAACGCCTCCGTCATCCCGGGATCCTGCCGAAACTGGTTCACGATTTCGTTGATGTTCATCGCCACCTTTGACCAGGGTCGCCCCGATGGCTTCATGTAGGTGTCCCCCCCAATCGCGATCGCCTCCATCGACGGGTTCACCATGCGAAAGCGATCCGGCGACACAAATTCCAGCGTGATCTCGGCGGTGCGATCGCCCCCCTTGACCGTAGACCTGGCCCGAAACGACCTGGCTTCACTCTGAGCCTTTGTCGCTGCAATAATCGCATCAGCAGGTTCTACGTCCGGCGCAGTCGCAACAGCACTGGTAGCAGGCTGTGCGCCATTCGTTGAATTCGCAGTATTGGTCTGACTACAGGCTGCTACTACCAGTAGCAACAAACCAGACACCACCATTTGCCGCAGAGGACGAGTGGCGATCGGACCGAGGAACATGTTCAAGTGCAGCATTCTTCAATCCACACAGGAAAGGGCAATCCTACTATAACCACCCATCCACCCATCCACCCATCTACCCATCCACCCATCCACCCATCCACCCATCTACCCATCCACCCATCTACCCATCCACCCCTATCCCCCTTCACTCCACATACCGCTCTAGCCTCTGCGCTGCTTGCGGCAGGCATTGACTGTAGAGGCTGCACCCTTTGCAGCGGGGGCTGTAGACTGCTGGGGGCATTTTTCCGGTTTGCAGGAGTTCTCTGACCTGGGTGAGGGTGGCGATCGCCATTTGCCGCAGTTCCTCGGTAATTTCGACCAACTGTCGTTGATGCGACTGGGCGTAATAGATATAACCGTGGGTGATGGATTGTCCTGTCATCTCCTCCAGACACAGCGCCTGGGCGCATACCTGAAGTTCGTCGTTGTCGAACTGGCCGCGATGGCTACGCTTGCACTCCACGGGATACCAGCGTCCGTCGTTTTCTTCTATCAGGTCTGCCTTGCCAATCAACCCGTAGCGCTCCGACTTGAGCCAGATTGCCCGCACCTGAAAGGTCTCTTCCCGGTGCCCTTCGCCAACGGTGTGAACCCGTTGATGAAGGGCCGTTCCTTCCACCGTGTACTGGTTTTCGGTAAACTCTCCAGCGCAGAACATCCGCCAACAGCGGTGG
>JBIKWV010001023.1:0-2568 GCA_044356135.1 Elainellaceae cyanobacterium | reverse complement strand
CATCCACCCTCCCACTCATCCACTCATCCACCCTCCCACTCCACGCTAAAATAGTACAGAAATACCAATCACCGAATTATGGTTCAATACACGCTTGCCCAAAGTCCCGAAGTGATTCTCACCGTCCCCGGAAAAGATTCCGCCAAAGCCCGCGATAAGGCAATGGATCAGCTGATCGAGCTGATGGAATCGGGAGAACTGCCCACCGATCTATCCGAGGGGTTTGGTCCCCACCAGTTTATCGAGGTCAAAGAACCGTCTGCAGCACCGCCCAGTGATGATGAGGACGCGATTACTCAGGCGGTTCAGGTGTTGAGCAATCTGGCAACGCTGAAACTGCGGGTGCAGGCGTCCCGGACAGAGGCGATGAAGGTGCGATCGCAGATCGATACTCTGTTCTCTGACGATGAGGTGGACGAAGAGGAAATCACCTCCATGAAAGAGGGCTTCAAGGTACTCAAGGCCTATGCCCAGGCAAACCTGCGCTACCGGGAGGCTCGTGCCCAGGCCGAAAATGCCCGTGCAGTTCTGGATCAGGCGCTCAAGTCGGATGCCGAGAAGTAATGCCACCGCTGATCCCGGTAAATCTTCTATGCTCAGCACAGAGATTTTTTGATACAAAGTGCGATCGCCTCAACGCACCGAAATTGCACCAACCCGTATAATGGGCAGAGGAAGCGCAACAAAAAGTAATTCTCTGGCCTTCAGTGTCCATCGCCTATCTGGCGCTTTCCCGACTCCGCTGAAGGTGACTGTCCTCCCCTAACCTGCTGACCAGGAGACCCCGCACCTATGACGATGATCGAAACCAAGACTGAACCGATGGTGCTGAACATGGGGCCGCACCACCCTTCGATGCATGGGGTACTGCGCCTCATTGTCACCCTCGACGGTGAAGACGTGGTGGACTGTGAGCCGGTGATCGGGTATCTGCACCGGGGCATGGAAAAGATTGCCGAGAATCGCACCAATGTCATGTATGTCCCCTACGTCAGTCGTTGGGACTATGCGGCGGGGATGTTTAACGAAGCGATCACGGTCAACGCACCCGAACAATTGGCTGATATTTCTGTTCCCCGGCGCGCCCAGTACATCCGCGTCATCATGCTGGAGCTGAACCGCATTGCCAATCATCTGCTCTGGCTTGGCCCCTTCATGGCAGACGTGGGTGCCCAGACTCCATTCTTCTACATCTTCCGTGAGCGCGAACTGATTTACGACCTGTGGGAAGCCGCAACGGGCTACCGGATGGTGAACAACAACTACTGGCGGATCGGTGGTGTTGCTGCCGATCTGCCCTACGGTTGGGTGGACAAGTGCATTGACTTCTGCGACTACTTCATGCCCAAGGTGGATGAGTACGAGAAACTCATCACCGACAACCCCATCTTCCGGCGTCGAGTCGAGGGCGTTGGCACCATTTCCCGCGACGAAGCCCTGAACTGGGGTCTTTCTGGCCCCATGCTGCGCGCCTCCGGCGTTAAGTGGGATCTGCGCAAAGTTGACCACTACGAGTGCTACGACGACTTTGACTGGGATGTTCACTGGGAGACTGCTGGCGACTGTTTTGCCCGCTATGTGGTGCGTATTCGTGAAATGCGGGAATCTGTCAAGATTATTCGTCAGGCGATTAAAGGCTTACCCGGTGGGCCTTTCGAGAACCTGGAAGCGAAGCGTATGGCTGAAGGGCCAAAATCCGAGTGGAACAGCTTTGACTATCAGTTCATTGGTAAGAAGATTGCACCCACCTTCAAGATTCCCAGGGGCGAGCACTACGTTCGGGTGGAATCGGGTAAAGGTGAACTGGGAATTTATATCATTGGGGACGACAACGTTTTTCCCTGGCGCTGGAAGATCCGTGCTGCCGATTTCAACAACCTGCAAATTCTGCCCCACATTTTGAAGGGCGTGAAAGTGGCAGATATCGTAGCAATTTTGGGCAGCATCGACATCATTATGGGTTCCGTGGATCGGTAGGAGATCGATTCACAATTCTGATGGGTCACTGTGAGCCGCATCCACCATCTCTGCTGAGATCCCTGGACTCTGCAAAAGAGTCCGGGGATCTTGAGTAAAGGGGTGAATTGTTAGAAGAGATTGTTTCCCAATCTCGGCTTGAACAAAGGAGTATGGCGCACTGCTCCGAACAAAAGCTCTCCCTAAAAATCGTCCTACCCTCGTGATTACAGCGATACTTTTAAGCTATATCTTTAGAGGAGCTTCACAAAGCACGGTTAATCTATCAAGATTGCGGAGTTTTTTGCGTTGGTCAATATAAAATACGGTGATTTATGCTATTCTCCTCAGTTACCTACCCAAATTGACAAAGTTTCAGCATTTTCCCGTTGTCCTATACATAAGAGAGGTCACTCCCTTGTCTCGTCGTTACCTGTTTACCTCCGAGTCTGTCACAGAAGGCCATCCTGACAAGATTTGCGATCAGATTTCCGACACCATTCTTGATGCCCTGCTCAGTCAGGATTCCACCAGCCGCGTTGCTGCAGAGGTTGTTGTGAATACGGGTCTGGTACTGGTTACCGGAGAGATCACTTCCTCTGCTACGGTGAA
>JBIKWV010001056.1:0-2568 GCA_044356135.1 Elainellaceae cyanobacterium | reverse complement strand
AAGCATCACGTCGTGAACAACATCATTTCAAACGCCATCAAGTTCAGTCACCCGGGGCAAACCATCAATATCACCGCTCAGCGTGGGACCAATGATGTTCGGGTTTTGATCGAAGATCACGGCGTCGGTATTCCAGATAAAATCCTGCAGCATCTGTTCCGAACAGATCAACCGACATCAAGAGCGGGAACCGGAGGCGAGCGGGGAACCGGTTACGGCATGCCGGTGGTCAAAGCCTATATGAACCGTTACGGCGGTGACATTAAAGTGGAAAGCCGCACGGCTGGTGCGGACGGCGGGGCGACGGGCACTAAGGTAACGCTGACATTCCAGCCGATCAGCTGACGTCCGCAGCGTTGACGTTTGGTACCTCGTTATTAGATGATGATGCAGCCGGTCAAAAAACTCATCATCTCGGAGCCGTCTTTGGTGTCGTAAAACCGGACCATTTTTTGATTGAATTCAAGTTGTTTTGTGACTGGTATGTTCGCAATATCAAGACCTGATTTGAGTAATTCGCCGGCGGCCATCACCCGCGAAGTCCGTTTGTTGCCATCCCAAAAAAACTGATGAAGTGCCCCAAATAAAAAGAACGCGAAAGCTCGCTCATAGGCGTTGGAGATTGCTTGCAGGATAACGATCCCCTGATCAAAGATTTCAGGTAGCTGTTCGGGATGTGGTGGCTTATAATTTGTTCCACCGATACCCACCTGGCCGTCACGAAATGATCCAGGGTTGATCGTTTCATTGTATGCCAAAATGCGGTGCAATTCACAAAAAGTTTTCTTATCTAGCGTAAATTTGTCTTGAGCAATCAGTTCAAATAGAAATTTCCAGGCAGCAGCTGTGTTGAGCACCTGCTCCTGATCGGATACACGTCGTCCGCCAACTGTGGTACCGTCGATGAGAGTTTTTACTTCGGGGTACGTGAATGGATTGCCCTCAAGGGCAGCCATATCGTAGACAAGCTCCGCAAGAGAACGTTTGGCGCGGAAAATCGCTCGCTCCTGACTGACCTGTGCTGTCGGGGGCTGAAACGTGTCCCAAGAAAATCCCAGTCTCTGGCTCATGTTGATCGATCTCCACAAAACGCTTTCGGGGTATCAACCAAGTCATCATATCACGCATCCAAGTCCAAGTACCATAGGCTCACCGCCCGGGTCAGTTGAGTCTCAATTTCTATGGACGATACAATGTGGTCTCTGGGCGGCAAGAGTCCCACCACAGACTCAGGTCTTCTGGCAAGGGTGACTGCCACAGCAGTGTCTCGCCGGTGATGGGATGAGTCAGTCCCAGCTCCTGAGCATGAAGCGCCATGCGTGGCGCGCGCGAGTGGTCTTTGAGTGGCGGATCGTGAGGGCGGGGATTGAGATAGACGGTTTCGCCGCACAAGGGATGGCCGTTTTCTGCAAGATGAATTCTGATCTGGTGTGTGCGTCCGGTTTCGAGTGTGCAGGAGATCATCGTCATGGGTTCGCCGGTTGGTTGTTTTCTCGTCTCTAAGATTTTGATATGGGTGATCGCTTCTTTGCCAAGGGATGTGTGACGGGTCGAGCCGCGTTTGCCATCGCCGCGATTTTCTACGAGACGGGATTTGATAGTGCCTGGACTCGGTGTACCCAGACAAATGGCCACATAGCTACGGTTGATGTCATGATGTCTGAAAAGTTGCCCCAGATGACGTTCGGCTGTGACGGTGCGTGCGAACACCATGACACCGCTGGTTCCTTTGTCTAGACGGTGCACAACTTTAAGTGGTGGCAGTTTTCGCTGTTCCCGCTGCTCAAGCCAAGCTCTCGCCAGATCGATCATGGTATCTGGGGTGTTGGCGCGGCTTCGACCCTCAAAATGCTTTTTCGTCTCAAAGGGCACGGACTCAACTCCCGATGGTTTCTCCACGACAATCAGATGCTCGTCATGAAAATAAACTTTCAGGTTCATGGAGGCCGCAAGGGCGCGTCGGGATTTTGGTTGTTGGTGGTCGTTTTTTTGCGTGAGTTCCGCCGTGCGAACAGGTTTTGCATGGATCTCGACGGCGACGTCTGGGGGAATGCGGGCGGCATCGTTGCGAACGACCTCTCCTGCGACAGTGACGCGGCCACTGTAAATCACTGCACGACACTCCGACCAAGACCAGTCAGGGTGCCTCTCGCGAATGATCTTGGCCAGTGTGGGTGGGTTCATAGGTGTTTAGGGTGAGCGTAGCTTGCCGTCGACAGGAGGCAGGCGGTCTTTGACAACTGCTGGCGAGGTCAGGACATTAATCACATCAAAATTAGCCGTCGTGTTCTGATTTTCGGATGGACGATAAAGCCCTGCGTCGTCTTGACGGTAGCATTGTTTATAAACAAATGGTGCGTGCTGGCAGTCTCCCGCCTGGCATTTTGGGTCAGTTTTGGGTTGGGTATTGGGATCGCCTTGCGGGTGAAAGTAGCCAGATGGAACAAGTAGGAATTTTTCCCGCTGGGCCATACGAATGGACCGTGTGTCCCCGGGAGATGTCCCAAGGGCGGCGCCGCTGACCGCGCACCCCATCAACCGCGTGGAGTCAGGGCTTTCCCTGCGGCG
>JBIKWV010001020.1:0-2576 GCA_044356135.1 Elainellaceae cyanobacterium | reverse complement strand
CAAAACTCACACCTCCACCTCCGACGCTTCATGAGGTAAGGCGATCCCGTGGCAGATCCAATCTTCTGGCTAGGTCTTTCCGTCTTATTAGTCGCTGTCTCGATTGCGGCGGTTCTGATGGCGATGCTGCCTGCCTTGAAAGAGCTGTCGCGGGCGGCTCGCAGTGCCGAAAAGCTGTTTGACACGCTCAATCGTGAACTGCCACCTACGCTGGAATCTATTCGCTTAACGGGAATGGAAATTACTGACCTGACTGATGAGGTCAGCCAGGGGGTCCAGAGTGCGGGTCGGGTTGTGCAGCAGGTTGACCAGAGCATTGTCGGGGTGAAGCAGCAGGCCAAGAAGGCACAGCGGGCAACCCGAGGACTGGTTGTTGGCTTCAAGGCCGCATGGAGGAGCTTTACCCAGCCAGCCCCCCGTCGTCGGTCAGTATCCTCGTTGCCGCCTGGTTCACCTGATTACCTTTCCTCCGGGAACCCGTCGGGCTATGAAGAGTTTGAGGGTTCAGACTACCTGGAGACCTACCAGGAAGAGACGGTCGAGTATTGGGAAGAACCCGCTCCCAATCTGGGGGGTGAACCCAACGTTTTTGAGGCTGAACCGCCCCCGTCTCCCCTAAACTCTCAGGAACGGCTATCGTCATCCCCCAGGTATGAGAAACCGATAGAGCCGATTCCTCCGGCTGAGAAAGGGGATGTTCCCACCGTCAGACCACTTCCCAGAGATTCGGCCTGATCGCTTTGCGCTTTTGGGGACTTCGTATTAGATTAAGTAAACAAGTGTAAAGAAACTTTTATCACTTCTCAGATTGTCGCCCTTTTGTCTCTCCTTCTGCCGCTTCAGATATGATCCCCTCTAATTTATCTATAAAAAGATTTCTTGGTCATCTTGCAATGTTTTGTCTGGTACTGGCCACCTGGGCGATCGCTCCCGCTGCCCACGCGGTTGATAATCCCGATCTGCTGCCCAGTCAGCCGACCAATGTGATCGACCTGGCGGATTCACTCACAACCATTCAGCAATCAGACCTGGATAAACACCTGGGCGACTTCGAAGCCGAAACCGGATGGAAGCTGCGGGTTCTGACACAGTTCGATCGAACCCCCGGTCGGGCCGTCAAAGATTTCTGGAATCTGGATGATAAAAGCGTATTGCTGGTAGCTGACCCCCGTGGCGGCAATCTGCTGAACTTCAGTGTTGGGGATGCTCTCTATTCGTTCCTCCCCCGCACCTTCTGGATTGAGCTACAAACCCGCTACGGCAACCAGTTCTTTGTCCGCGAGAATGGGGAAGGCAGTTCTATCATTGAGGCGCTGCGATCGGTCGAGGGCTGTCTGCGCCAGGGCGGTTGTAGAGTGGTTCCTGGTCTACCGAGGGAGCAGTGGATTCTGACGCTGATTACCTCAATCATCGGTGGCATTATTTGCGGCTTCGCAGCCCAGCCTCGCAAGCCAGGTCAGTCATTCGCATGGCAGTGGGCACTAATTTTCTCTCCCCTGTGGGGCATCCTGTTCATCGCCTTCGGCATTGCCCCTGTCATCTCCCGCACCAGCGACTGGTTGCCCCTGGTACGAAATATCTCTGGTTTTGTCATGGGGCTACTGGTGGCTTACCTCTCTCCCATGCTGATGAGTGGTTCCCCATCGGAGTCTGAAACTTAGATATAGCGCTTTGCAGGCACGTGTGGTGAAAAGTTTTTGTTGAGAGCCGCGCGGAGCGCGGCTCTCAACAAAAACTTTGGTTTTATTTCAGCGCAAAGCTCATGCCACCCACTTCGCGGGTGGCATTGCACTTTAAAGCTTCACCTCATCGGCAAAGCTCTTCCAGCGAACAAAGTGAAAAGGGCCAGCAATTGAACCCCAGACAAATTCGTCTGTTTCCGGGTCTAAACCGCGATCGAGGCTGATGAATTTTTCCCCATCAATTTCAAACTCGCTGTCCAGGTAGGTCTGCTTCCCCTTGCGAAATACCAGGCATCCTTTCCCTGGTTCCACGTGGCCCTTGAAGCTGTTGCCCGTCCACTGCACCACCACATTGCAACCGGGTAATTTTTCGATCTGGTCGGCTTGCAGTTTGGTCAGGCGCTGAGGGTCACGTGTGGCACCGTAAAACTCGGTTTCGTCCTTGACGCTGTAGTTCTCGATTTCAATGCGATCGCCATTCACCACCAGCTTCAGCACCCGCACCCGATAGGGGTCGTTCAGCATGTAATCATACGCCTGCTCCAGGAGGAAGCCGACGCCGGAGAGCAACTCCAGCGGTAAAGGACGCATACACACCCGGATATGGGCGAAGAAGGGAGGATTTTCAAACGCCTGCTCCTGGTTGCTGAAATCTGCTGCCATCCATCGAGCCAGGGTTGCGATATCGGTTGCGTGGGTCATAGCTAAAACGAGTGAGCGATGCACTGCCGCAGCAGTCACAAAATCCCCATTATTGTATCGCTGTCCGGGATCTGCTTCGCCTGGGGGGCATTAGAACAAATATTGCGTCTCTCGCTCCAGTGAAGTACAGATTTTTGAGAGAGAGCCGCGCGGCGCGCGGCTCTCTCTCAAAAATCTGTACCTTATCCAAGC
>JBIKWV010000851.1:0-3094 GCA_044356135.1 Elainellaceae cyanobacterium | reverse complement strand
AGGCGCGACGCTATAGCGTCGCGCCTGCCAGAATTTGGGTTTTCGGATAGACGATTAGAAGCCAGAGATCTGATCAAACGGAGGTGTTCAGGCTACCCCTGCTGTTATAACTGGGGTAGTCAATTTTTGTTCTGAAATTCTAAGTTTCGTTAAACCATGACCGATTCTTTCCTGCCCCCCCTGATCCAGCAAATGATGCAGCCGGCGTTCTATTCCCACCCGGTGCAGGAACCCATTCAGCTCGTCCAGACGCACATTTCCTACATTCTGCTAACGGGTGAGTATGCCTACAAGGTCAAAAAGCCCATGAACTTTGGCTTTCTGGACTTCTCGACACTAGAAAAACGCAAGCATTTTTGTGAAGAAGAATTGCGCCTGAATCAGCGGGGGGCGGAGGAACTGTACCTATCTGTCATGCCGATCGCCCAGGAGGGAGAATCCTATCGGCTGAACGGCGCTGGCGAGCCAGTGGAGTATCTGGTGCAGATGCGGCAGTTTCCGCAGGACACGCTGCTGAGTAGTTTGTTTGACCGGGGAGAACTGACGGAGGACTTCCTGCGCCGATTGGCGGTAGACATTGCCCACTTCCACGAGAGTTGCCCGACCAACGACTACATTCTCGGCTTTGGTACGGTGGCCAAAGTGCGGGAAGCGTTTGACCAGAACTATGAGCAAACGGTGGCCTATATTGGTGGTCCCCAGAGTCAGCAGCAGTTTGATGAGACGCAGGTCAGCACCGATCGCTTCTTCGCAGAACGGGGAGAACTGTTGGCTCAACGGGTGCGCGATCGCCGCATTCGAGAGTGCCACGGCGACATTCACCTGCGGAACATTTGCTACTGGCACGACAAATTTCTCCTGTTTGACTGCATCGAGTTCAACGAACCTTTTCGGTTTGTCGATGTCATGTACGACGTGGCCTACATCGTGATGGATCTGGAGGCACGGGGCAGACGTGACCTGAGCACCGTTTTTCTGAATGCCTATGTAGAAGAAACGGGGGACTGGGAAGGACTCCAGGTGCTGCCGCTGTACGTCAGTCGCCAATCCTACGTGCGAGCGAAGGTTACCTCATTTCTGCTGGACATTCCCGATATTCCGGAGACCGAAAAGCAGGGCTTTCGAGAAACCGCAGCCCTCTATTACAGGCTGGCCTGGGAAGTGATGCGGCCCAAACAGGGGCGACTGCTTCTGATGGCGGGACTCTCCGGATCGGGGAAAAGCACCACCGCCCGCTACCTGGCGAAAAAACTGGGGGCAATTCAGATTCGCTCGGATGCGGTGCGCAAACACCTGGGTGGCATTCCCCTGCAGGAGAGAGGCGGCGCAGACCTGTACACCCCAGAGATGACCCAGAAAACCTATGGGCGTCTCCTGAACCTGGGCATTTTGCTGGCCCAAGAGGGCTACACGGTGATTCTGGATGCCAAGTACGATCGGCAGGCGCTGCGACAGGCAGCAATCGCCCGTGCCGAAGCCAGCCAGATTCCCCTCCACATTTGCCACTGCACTGCTCCGATTGATGTCCTGCAAACCCGCTTGACCGAGCGCACCGGAGACATTGCAGATGCCACTGCCGACCTGCTGCCCCAACAGCACCTGGAGCAGTTTCTGGACAGCGAGGTACCCTATCTGGTGACCGTAGACACGACCAAAGATCTGGAAGCGCAAGTTGCTAAACTGACAGCAGGCGTTGGAGCTATGGAGGGATGATGGGAGACGCCTATCCACCCATCCACCCCAACACATCTTTCTAGCAGAACAAGACTCACCGTGTTCGCACCCCGACGAGATCAGGAACCCAATCCCGGCGTCACCGGAGGACTCAAAATCTGGCTGGTGACGCTGCTGGTATTTTTTGCTGTAGGCTACCCGGCGGGGTTCAGTATTGTCTGGGGGGCGATCGCCGGGTGGGCTGGGGGATTCATCGTGTATCAGTGGTCAACCCGGAATCAGGCTCCCTATCGCCGCAAGGAAGGCACCTCATCGGAGGGGGGCTTGAAGGGGCTGCGAGCACGTCTCTCTCTACAGCAGCAGGATAAACGTGGCAAAAACCTGAAGGAAGCCGCCGAACGTCGGCAGTCCCGGCGCACGCCGCCGTCGCCTCGCAAGAAGTCCACCTGATAGGGTTATGGATCTGCTGATCGCCCTCGGCGTTTCGTTTCTGCTGCTGCTGGTTAGCGCCCTGCGGGGGTACTTTATTGCGTACCCGCTTCTGCTCTCAATGGGGATTTTTCTCATCGTTTTCTATCGGCGTGGTTTTCCCCTGGCTTTTTTGCTGCGTCAGGGCCTGCGGGGGAGCCAGAAGTCCTTCGGTGTGATTAACGTGCTGCTGCTGATTGGCGCAGTCACCGCAAGCTGGATGGCCGCGGGCACCGTTCCGGCGATCGTCTACTACGGCATTCAGCTGATTAACCCCCATGCCTTTGTCCTGGCGGCCTTCATCCTCACCAGTCTGGTTTCCCTCCTGATTGGCACCTCTTTCGGCACCGCTGGCACGATCGGGTTGGCCCTGATGCTGATGGCCAGTGGTAGCGACGTCAATCCTTCGCTAATTGCCGGAGCGATTCTATCGGGAGCCTATCTGGGCGATCGCTGCTCTCCCATGTCCTCCAGCGCCAACCTGATCGCCACCATTACCCACACCGATTTGTACATCAACATCCAGCAGATGTGGCGCACTTCCCTGCTGCCGCTGCTGCTGACGCTGCTCATCTACGGTGGCCTTTCGGTTTTCAACCCGGTTCAGCTCACAGATCAGACGTTTCTACCCGAACTCGATCGCCTGTTCCAGATCCACCCCCTTCTGCTTCTGCCAGCGGGCGTTATCCTGGTGCTGGCCTTTCTCAAAATCGAGGTCAAGTGGGCAATGCTGGGAAGTATCGGGGTGGCAGTGGCGATCGCTCTGCTGCACCAGCAACACACTCCCCTGGATCTCACCCGCTTCATCCTCCTGGGCTTCTCTCTGGACGAGCCAACTCCCCTCAAACCCATCCTGCTCGGCGGCGGCATCCTCTCTATGCTGCGCGTCACCCTTGTTGTCGTCGTTTCTACCGCCGTCGTCGGCATTTTCTCCGCTACCCGCAGCCTCCAC
>JBIKWV010000726.1:0-3539 GCA_044356135.1 Elainellaceae cyanobacterium | reverse complement strand
TGAAACCCTCCTCCACCGCATCAAACAAGCGCCCCAACTCCCACCCCAAATCAACCCCCGCTTCCTCACCACGGCTCTCGCAGGCATCGCCACCGCTACCTTCGGCTGTACCCAGACGATCGCCATCCTATTAACCCAGGAACTCGTCCACCCGCACTACACTCCTTCTCACTGTTCTGACTTCGATGGTAGTGCTCAGTGTTTCACTGAGTACTACCATCGACCCCCATCCACTCATCCACCCATCTACTCATCCACCCATCCACCCTCCCACTCCTCCCCAAAGTATGAAGAAAACGAAAAAGCTAACACCAATCTGGCTTTAGACCTGGAGAATACTGTTGTTGTCCTCTCCCCGCTCATCCCATGGAACATTGCAGGTCTGGTTCCGGCTACGGTTCTGAACGTTGATGCAGGCTTTATCCCCTTTGCGGTCTACCTCTACCTGATCCCACTGGTCAACCTGCTGTGTTTCAAACGGGAGCATTAGCGCTCCAGGCAACTCCGAAGGAAACGCTTTACCGCCGCCTATGCAACTCACCCCTCAGGAAAAAGACAAACTCCTCATCTTCACTGCTGCTCTCCTCGCCGAGCGCCGCAAAGCCAGGGGACTCAAACTCAACTACCCCGAATCCGTCGCCTACATCTCCGCCGCGATTTTAGAGGGTGCCCGTGAAGGCCGAACGGTTGCAGAATTGATGACCTACGGCACCACTCTCCTGGGGCGAGATGAGGTCATGGAGGGCATTCCTGAAATGCTGCACGAAGTTCAGGTCGAAGCCACCTTTCCGGACGGTACGAAGTTGGTAACCGTCCATAATCCAATCCGTTAAGGAGATTTCCAGCAATGAAATGACCTGCGTTGTATGGGTGGTTCCCCCCGCTACGCGCTACGGTGTACACACAACGTCGTTGGTGTTTTCCAGTTCTGGTTTGATCCCCCCTACCCCCCTTCACAAGGGGGGAACTGGAACCGCAAGTTGCTTGACCTTTGGAAATTGGCGCGGAAGTCCCCCTTATTAAGGGGGATTTAGGGGGATCAAGTCGTTGAACCGCAGTCTGGTCAATCTGTGTGTACCCCATAACCGCCAGGCAGGGGAACCGCCCATACAACAGCTATCTTCTTTTGCGAAAATCTCCTAAATATTTGTCCATCCACCCTGTATTGAGCCTGTCGAAAGATCCACGGTTCGGCGATCGCTCACCGCAACGCCCATCCACCGTTCGGCTGAGCGCTCACGTCGAAGCCCATCCACCCATCCACCCATCCACCCACTCATGATCCCAGGCGAACTCTTCATCCAGGACGGCGAAATTGAACTCAACGCAGGCCGCGCCACCATTACCCTCAGCATTGCCAACACGGGCGATCGCCCCATCCAGGTCGGCTCCCACTATCATTTCTTTGAAGTCAATCGCGCCCTCCGGTTTGACCGCGACCAGGCCAGAGGCATGCGCCTCGACATCCCTGCCGGAACCGCAGTTCGTTTTGAGCCGGGAGATGAAAAAGAAGTCACCCTTGTCCCTCTGGTGGGAAGCCGTCAGGTCTACGGATTCAATGCGTTGATCAACGGTTCCCTGGACGACCATCCGCCCGAAGACCAAGCATCTGGCAAGCAAAAAACCAGCCAAGATACAGGTAAGAAGAAGAAGAAGAAGTAACGAAACCCTATGTATCGCCTCTATGACTTCCTCGACTCCGGGAACGGGTACAAAGTGCGGCTGCTCCTGACGCAACTCAAAATCCCCTTTGAACTGGTGGAGAAAAACATTCTCAAGGGCGAAACCCGCACGTCTGAATTCCTTCAGAAGAACCCCAACGGACGCATCCCTGTCTTGGAAGTCGAACCCGGTGTCTACCTGGCAGAATCCAACGCTATCCTGGTCTACCTCAGCGAAGGTACCCCTTTTCTGCCTGACGATCGCCTGGAACGGGCCAAAGTGCTCCAGTGGCTCTTTTTCGAGCAGTACAGCCACGAACCCTACATTGCCACCTCTCGCTTCTGGCTGCGCCACAGCATGGCCAAACAAAAGCAGCAGGCCCTGGCAGAAAAACAGGAGCCGGGGTACGCTGCCCTCAAGGTCATGGAGAACCATCTGAGTTGGAATCCATTTCTGGTGGGCGATCGCTACACCATTGCTGATATCGCCCTGTACGCCTACACTCATGTCGCTGACCAGGGGGGCTTCAGCCTGGAGAAGTTCCCCGGCATCCGCTCCTGGCTGGAACGAGTGCGATCGCAACCCCGCCATGTCACTATGAAAGACTTTTAAGAGCCTATCCGAAAACCCAAATTCTGGCAGGCGCGACGCGACAGCGTCGCGCCTGCCAGAATTTGGGTTTTCGGTTTTCGGATAGGCACTTGCTTCTTCCTGAGCGAAGTCGAAGGGCAAAACAGCTTTTTGGGTTTCAAGCTTAATCTCAAAGTTCAATTTCTGTTTCTAACCGCAGCTTACCCCATACCGCTGCGGTCTGCCCTGCCCCCAGGGAACCAGGGCCTTTTCTGCGTAAGACCGAGAAGTTGAGTCAAAAAATATACATTCCAGGATTGATTTTTTGAGGAAAACACGGGAGAATGATTGTATCAAATAAGAAATTCCCTTCGGTATTTTCCGATTCCCTCCGTGTGTTTTCCGTCAAGTTTGTGATACTCCATGAAAGCCAGTGGTGATTTTGCGCGATCGCCCGACCGATTGCATTGAGTCCCCTAAAGTTTTCATTGAAGTCAAATTCGTTATCGGCCTGGAGTTGAGCAGCGTTCCAATTTGTCACCTTTGACTACTGGGAAAGCCACTCAACTATGTGGACAGAATCATTGCACTACTCAAGCTGTTCTATTCAGCCAGAACAGCCCTCCATGCACGCAGGCTTTAGCGGAGGTGCTGCTCATGGTCACCTGTTTCGGACGATTCCACCAGAGCGAGTCGGTCTATACGGCGAGTACGACCACAACGGCCTGACCAAGCGAGTGGAGGTGGCTTTCCAGCAACAGTTCAACGTTGCTGAGATCGCCCACCTCACTATTTCGCAGCGGGGCGCAATCGTCGTCCTGGAAGGCAATCTCACCCATCAGCAGGTACTGCGGCTGGTGGCCGTTGCGCTGTCGGTCGAAGGAGCGATCGGGGTTGAGTTTAACGGGACAACCGTCGTTTAGGTATTCTGGGTCATCGCAGGGCCGTTCTATGGAACGACTCTGCTAAGTAACTGAACTTTTGACTAAATCGCGCCGATTTTTTCTGAAACGCTGGCAGCGCCAGCGTTTCAGAAAAATCGGCGCTAAAGTTAAGTTCGCCGCGAAACGCTCTCTCCGAGAGCGTTTCGCGGCGCTATCGGGAAAATAGTCAAAAGTCCAGGCAGTCGGCGGGCGTGGAAACAGTCGAAACCCCCAAAGCTGTTCAGCTTGCTGTGCGGGCAGAACAGCTTTTGAGGTTTCAAGCTGAATCGCGCCTACCTATTGCATTTCTCGCTCTAGTGAAGTACAGATTTTTGTGAGAGAGGCGGGGGCCGCGCGGGGGGGGCTCAAAAAAGGTGTACGTAT
>JBIKWV010000962.1:0-2746 GCA_044356135.1 Elainellaceae cyanobacterium | reverse complement strand
GAGCCGCGCGCCGCGCGGCTCTCTCACAAAAATCTGTACCTTATTCAAGCGCGAAGCGCTATATCTATGCCCCCCAGTGTTTATCTATCGGTAATTGGTAAACTGTAAGGCCACGGGCAGGTCTTCCTGCTTCAGTCGCTGAATCACCGCTTGCAGTTCGTCTTTCGATTTCGCGGTCACCCGTACCGCATCTCCCTGAATCGATGCCTGTACTTTCTTAAACTCATCTCGAATCAGCTTGGAGATCTGCTTGGCGATCTCAGTGCTGATTCCCTGCTGAAGTTTGATCTCCTGCCGGACTCGGTTACCGCTGGCGGATTCTACCTTGCCATAGTCGAAGATTTTCAGAGAGAGATTGCGCTTGGCGGCTTTGGTTTGCAGGATAGTGTGGATCGCCTGCAGGGTGAAGTCGCTGTCGGTGTTGATGACGATCGCATCGGTACCCAGCTCAACCGTGGTTTTGGTATCCTTCAGGTCGTAGCGGGAATTGATTTCACGGGTGGTTTGATCGACAGCGTTGACCAGCTCCTGACGGTCGAAATCGCTGACGACATCAAAAGAAGAATTGGAACTCATGGCAACAGGGTGAAGGAATGGAGGGGCGGCTTTAGGCAGCCGATTTCCTGCCAGCGGATGCCAGCCACCTAAATGGTACTGACTTTTAGCAGACTCAGAACGACCAGCGTGCCAATACAGAGGGAGCCGACGCCAAACATCAGGGATCGCCCCACAGGCACATCCAGAATGTAGAACACTGAGAACAGCAGCCGCGCCCCCAAATAGGCGATCGCCGCCAGGGACACCCAGGGACTGGTTTGCTCGGTCACATAGGCCATTAATGCCGCCGCCGTGAACAGAGAAAACGACTCGAACGAGTTCTCATGTGCCCAGGTGGCCCGCTGCGCAAAGGGCGGTAGTTTGCTAAACAGGGCACGGGGAGCAGAGGTGTCATAGCCAACTTTAGCCCGACCGTAGGCGACCGCCAGAAACGGTAGATACACCAGGACAATGGCGATCGCAATCGAATAGAGTAGAACCGCTTTTACCGACAACTGCTCCAGAAAAGCCATAGTGGGGCACTGATGAGTCGAAGTAGAACTAGTCGAAGTAGAACAGCGTCACAAGCTTGCGCTGGTCTTCGGCATCCCGGCAAGTCTTCAACAGTGTGTGGCTGTCATGGAAGGCAAAGCAGATGAGCTGCTGACAGCGCGAGATGATTTCCTGGTTGCAGAGGGCACTGGCTTCTCCGAGAGAGAGATGATCGTTGGCCGGATTCTCCACCAGGTGCATCACCTGCTCAAGCTGCTCCCGCGACTCCCTGGGCTGCCGCTCCAGACTCTGGGGAAGGATCACCGTCAGCAGGTTGGGGTCGGCTCGCATGGCTCCCCGGATTGCGGCGGAATTGGTCCCGGTTGCGCCGGAAGTCATGAGACGGTTCCCAGCCAGTACCAGGGCATAGCTCATTAACTCAATGAGGTGTTGATGGGTAATGGGGACGTGGCGTGACCCTAGCAGGGCAATGCGCTTGGATCCAGTTTGCTGGATCGTCGCAAGCTCCTGCAAAAAATCATCAACTTTAGGTAGATCAACTGATTGACTCAAAGAAATCGCTTCAGCCTAAACGACTGAGATATTCTATCAGGTCTAAGGTGCAAACCATTGCTTGTGTCCCAGTTTCTCCAGGATGGCGCAAAAATCTGCTTGCACGAGGGACTGGTTCTCGGCAGTCAGGATGGGGACGTGAAGAAACAGACAGAAACATTCAGCCCCCTGATTCTGCAAATATTCCAGGGTGTCAAAGTAGAGACGATTGCAGACAAAATCCCCGGCATCGTGGCTGATATCGGTAAAACTCAGGCCATCGATTAATCGCTCCAGGTCAAGGGAGGTTTTGAGGATGCGATCGCCCTTCACTGCCTGCGACTCGACCGTTAGCTGCTGTCGTGACTCCGCCATACCGCAGCAGAGAACGCCGTCGGGCTGGAGTTGGGTGAGGTGGGCGATCGCCTTCTGGGGAGCGAGGTCAAAGTCCACCGGAAGCTGCCGCAGAAAGTGCAGTGATTCAGCCGGACGCTGCTGAACGAACCAGTGCAACAGATCGTCAGAGGTGTTCGAGGGTTGCTCTGGTTTCCAGGTAGTGAATGACGTGAGAAGAAGGCGAGAGGTCATGCAGGCAGGACAGGGGTCGGCTACGTTAGCGCTAGTGCGCTGCGGCTTAAGTTCGCATCCCATCCGTAGTGCAGGCTTCTAGCCTGCGCGGGCAAGATGCCCACCCTACGAGATGGTATATGGACTTCAGCCGCAGACTACTAGCGTAGCCCAGAAGCAGTGCTGCCTGCTGCTGCTCCCTACGGCGCGGGAGGAGCGGGCACTCAGCGGGTCACTACTTTCGCAAAAATTGCTCCAAAATTTCGTGTTTCCTCAAGCACGAAATCGATCGCAGATCCGGCAAGATAGGGAGTAGAAACCCCAGCAATTCAAACCTATGAACATCGCCGTCATTGATTACGACATGGGTAACCTGCACTCCGCCTGTAAGGGATTGGAGCAAGCGGGCGCCACCCCAAAGGTCACGGATGTCGCTGCGGAGCTGATGCAGGCCGACGCAGTGGTGTTGCCCGGAGTGGGAGCCTTTGACCCGGCGATTCAGCATCTCCGCTCTCGCGATTTGATCCAGCCAATTCAGGATGTGATCGCCAGCGGTAAGCCGTTTCTGGGAATTTGCCTGGGGCTACAAATTCTGCTG
>JBIKWV010001021.1:0-2576 GCA_044356135.1 Elainellaceae cyanobacterium | reverse complement strand
AACTGGGGTTTTACTGGGATTTTATTTTATGGCAAACCCCTTAGCACAGATGCTTTGGATTCAGTTTTGGACTCAACGCCATCAGGTTGATTAACTCGTAAGTGATGGTCGCTGCTGCAAGTGAAGTAATCTCGGCGTGGTCATAGGCAGGGGCGACTTCTACCACATCGGCGGCGATCACAGAAAGACCCGCCAGCCCCCGCAGAACACCCAACAGTTCTCGGCTGGTCATTCCGGCAATCTCTGGCGTGCCTGTGCCGGGGGCATTCGCGGGATCCAGGACATCGATATCAATCGACAGATAGAGCGGATGATCGCCCACTCGCTCTCGAATCCGTTCCACCACTCCCCCAATCCCAATCGTCTCAAACTCATCGCAGTGGACAATCCGGAACCCCAACTCCTCGTCTATCTTCAGGTCGTTGCGGCTGTACAGTGGGCCCCGAATGCCGACGTGCATCGAGGCGCTGTCGAGAAATAAGCCCTGCTCAGCGGCCCGTCGGAACGGTGTTCCGTGAGTATAGGGTGCGCCAAAGTAGGTGTCCCAGGTGTCGAGGTGGGCGTCAAAGTGAACCAGGGCGACGGGGCCATAGCGCTGGTTGATCGCCTTTAGCAGGGGATAGGCAATGGTGTGATCGCCCCCCAGACTGACGATCGCGCCACACCGACTTAGCAGGTCGGTTGCAGCAGCTTCGATTTGGACAATTGCCTCATTGATATTGAAGGGATTGCAGGCCATATCCCCAGCGTCGGCCACCTGCTGCACCATAAACGGTTCGGTGTCATAGGCCGGATGGTACTGCGTCCGCAAATGGCGGGACGCCTGACGGATCGCCTGCGGTCCAAATCGTGCGCCCGGACGAAAGCTCGTCCCCGCATCAAAGGGGATCCCAACGATCGCCACATCGCAGTGGGAGACATCCCGCAATTCGGGTAGCCGTGCAAAGGTCGCAGCTCCGGCATAGCGAGGCAACACTGTACCGCTGATGGGTTGAATAGGAACAATATCAGGATTTTGCATAGGTTGACAAGGAACAGTATTGAAGCCATTAGAGCAGCACAGACGCTGTGTTGATAGCAGGTGCTTCGGAAAGCAGTTGAAATTCTCGCCGCAGGGCAACCGCTATCCCCTGAGCCACATGGTCGGCCATCAACGCACCTTTCTCTGGAGTTGCAGCCTTAGCGGAGGAGAGGACACCTGATGCAGGTACCCATTCCGGGCGCAGAGGAAAAACATCGTAGGGAGGAAACTCGACTGGCGGAACATCGGGAATGCGATCCAGCTTCACCAGTTGCGGGTAATAGTGAGCCATCAGAGAGGTTTCCATCACAGCGGCATGTTCCAGGGCGAAGCCAGGGAAACCATCGGGGAACACCTGGTTCAGGATATCCTCGGTCAGAAAATCCCAGTACTCCAGCCGCACCACCCGCAGGTCTGAGGACGGGCCAATATCCCGCACCGCCAGTTCAATGCCCTCCGTCAGAAACCACTGATTCTCGTAGTGACCGTTTACCAGAACGATGCGAGTGGCTCCCTGGCGCGCCAGTTCTCGCACCACGTCGCGGATGAGCTGAATTAAGCTATTGCCGTCCAGACTGGTGGTTCCCGTAAAGTGTTGCCCTCCACCTGATTTGGGCTGGGACTTGTACCCGTAGCTGACCACCGGTGCGACGATGCCGTTGATGTGTTCGGCAACACTCTGGGCGATCGCCGTACTTAGTAGCGCGTCGGTCCCTAGCGGTAGATGGGGACCGTGCTGCTCCAGGGCACCACAGGGAAGCAAAACGATTGTGTTTTTGTCTTCAAGTCGCTGCTGATACTCAATCCAGCTCAACGAACCCATCATCAGGGGATGCATAAAGATTTGCCTCATTAAGGAATCGATGCAGCGACTTATGGGTGAATCGATCGCTTTACGCTCCATGCGCAGCAAAAAACATCCACCGCAGGTAATTTCATTGCTAGAAATCTCCTTAGGATCGTGAACAAATTAACCTGAAATTGTTTTTGAGAGAGGCGCGGCGAAGCCGCACCTCTCTCAAAAACAATTCGGTTTTATTTAATTCGCGATCCTTAACACCTAAGACTAAGGCGATGAAACGATCGAGCTTCAGCAAAATTCTGGCTCACTCCATCTGTGCTGCGGTTATCAAA
This sequence comes from Elainellaceae cyanobacterium, assembly GCA_044356135.1. Taxonomy (GTDB): domain Bacteria; phylum Cyanobacteriota; class Cyanobacteriia; order Elainellales; family Elainellaceae; genus CAZVXA01. Next base: position 421 of record JBIKWV010001021.1, on the reverse strand, counting down.
ATAACGGGGTCAGGCGATTAAAAATGTAACCTTTAATACTAAATCAACTTTTTGTTGCTAAATCCACAACCTCTCTGGAGTTAAGCTTACTGAAATGATGCAACCAGGACAAGATTTTGCTAATTCATTAATCTCTCTGGTATACCCTTGCGTATTTCTTCAAATGAACTAAATTTCGGGAAAAGCGAAGAAATTTTTGCGGAGGCGTCTACTGGGACATTAGACCACTTGAATTCTGAGACTGGACGCTTGTTTGAGCAAGAATTTTAGTGGGTTTTCAGCTCAACACGTATTTATACTCTGCTTTCAAAAGCTTCATTACCACCTGCGACTCATACCGAATCACCCCAGGGATTTGATGCAGTTTGGCGTAAAAGTCCAGCAGTTCATCGTGAGTTCCAAAGCAAACGTCGATCACAAT
>JBIKWV010001019.1:0-2577 GCA_044356135.1 Elainellaceae cyanobacterium | reverse complement strand
ATGGCGATACCCATGCCAAATGACCCACTAGTGGGTCATTTGGCATGGGTATCGCCATTCCTGGCAGCTTGCCCGTCTGGGCGGGCGAGACGCCCACCCCACAGAGGTATGGCGATGAGCAAAGCAAATGACCCACTAGTAGTTTGCCAAAAAAACTTTGCCTGGTTAGTGTGGCGCGCTTCGCGCGCCACACTAACCAGGCAAAGTTTTTCAACCAGGCAAAGTTCGCTTGTCGAACTACTACCAGTCAAATATTGCTTGACTAAATACTACTGCTTGAGCAGTCGGGTTGACATGGAGGGCAGGAGTGCTGCGGCTCCTTCCCTCGAAAGCTCTGTCAGCGCTCCCCATGCCACTTCAAATAAACGAGCTGGCTGGACATCATCTTTGACCAGTGACCAGAGACGGCTCACTTCCTCGGTGTGCAGGCGATCGTCCTCAATCAGAGCCATCACAATCTGCCGTCGCAGGTACAATCCTTCAGGAGAAAGGAGAAACTGGAGGCCGAGTTGGGCTGTGGGAATCAGGTCGAAGCTATTGTCCGAACGGGCGATCGCAATCAGATTCTCCAGACGCTTCCACTGGAACCTGCCGTCCTTAAATAGCACTTCAACCAACCTGCGCCGCAGCTCTGGAGATTCGCCCTGGAGCAGTCGCCGTGCCACGTAGGGATAAGAGACTTCCACAATTTTGAAATTTGAATTGAGGCTGAGGGCCAGACCCTCCTGGGTCACGAGCGATCGAATGATCAGCGCAAACTTGGCCGGAACCCGGAAGGGATACTCGTACATCAACTCCGAGAACTGGTCGGTAATCGTCTTGAAGTTGAAATCGCCGACGTTCTGCCCGACTGCATTGTCGAATACCGCTTCAAGGGCAGGAATGATCGGGGTAATATTGGTTTTCGGCGACAGAAAGCCCAGCTTGACAAAGTCCTTAGCCAGGTCGTCGTAGTCCTTATTAATCAGGTGAACCACCGAGTCCACCAATGTTTCCTTCATGTCTTCGGTGAGCTGATCCATCATGCCGAAGTCAATGTAGGCCATCCGGCCATCCGACATCGCAAACAGGTTGCCGGGGTGTGGGTCAGCATGGAAGAGACCAAACTCCAGCAGTTGGCGCAATCCGGCAGTGACCCCGATTTCGATTAGCTTGTCGGTGTCCAACCCCTCTGCTTTGATGCGATTGGTGTCGGTCAGCTTAAACCCGTTGATCCACTCCAGCGTCAGGACATGCTGACTGCTGTAGCGCCAGTAGATAGCGGGCACTTTAACCGTGGGGTCGCCCTGGAAGTTGGCAGCGAATTTCTCGGCGTTGCGACCTTCGTTCAGGTAGTCAATCTCTTCAAACAGCTTGATCCCAAACTCGTCCACAATCAGCGTCAGGTCGTGGCCCAGGTTAAGCGGCAGGAAGGGAGCCATCCAGGAAGCCGCCCAGCGCATCAGGTAGAGATCTAGTGTCAGGGTTGGCAGGAGGTGAGGCCGTTGTACCTTGACCGCTACCTCTTCACCCGTGCGCAGACGGGCACGGTAGACCTGACCGAGGCTGGCAGCCGCTACCGGAGCCGGAGAGATCTCCGCGTAGGCTTCGTCAACGGTGCGATCCAGCTCAGCTTCGATAATGGCAAAGGCAATGTTGTTGGGGAAGGGGGGCAACTGATCCTGGAGCTTCACCAGCTCATCTAGAAAATCCTTGCGAATCAGGTCTGGACGAGTAGAAAGAGCCTGACCCACTTTAATAAAGGTTGGTCCCAGCCGGATCAGAATGTTGCGAATCTGGACGGCTCGTTTCGACTGATTTTGCTCCGTCTGCTTCGTCCACTCGTCGAGCTTCAGGCCCAGCAAAAAACCGGAAAACATCCAGATGATCGTAAGGGTGCGCCAGATGGCTTTCCAGGGGCGCAGACGGTAATAATGGGCGATCGCAGCGGGGTCATAGCGCCGAAGGCGACTCAGGGGGTGATGATTGACGCTCAAAGGGATCCTCCCAGACCAAGGGTTCAGAAAGCGGCTTCCGGGACGTTCCGGGAGCCAGTGCTGATGGGGAGTCATACCAGACCTGCCATCGCCTGCCGTGGAGGAAAACATATCCAGCCGAATGTGCGGGGAGCACCGAATCGATGGCAGGTTAGAGCGGGGTTATGCAACCTGTCAATGAGGCTGCAAGGTATTTATTCCTATCCTCTTCTATTTTAACTATCGTATAAGAAAATACAAAGAATTCAACGACATCTTCCAAAAGGGTTAACTTTTGCATCATTCAAAAGGCGGAATGTGCGATCGCCTTCCCAGATGGATTGATCTGCGATCCCCGCAGAATCTCATTTCTTCTAAATTTCAGCATTTCAACAACTGAAACCAACTGTGTAGAAAAGTTAAGTTTCTATAACCCCATCGTAACAACAGCAATTCCTTTGGTTGTTGTGAGTACCCATCCGAAAACCCAAATTTTGGAAAGCATGACGCTGTAGCGTCGCGCTTTCCAAAATTTGGGTTTTCGGTTTTCGGATAGGCACTAAGCTCGACTTTATCCATTTGAGTCCGGTGCCATTCCCGACTGTGTCTGGAGTGCAGGCGG
>JBIKWV010001018.1:0-2579 GCA_044356135.1 Elainellaceae cyanobacterium | reverse complement strand
GGACTGGAGGCAACTGCCCCTCACCACCGCTTCGTGCGCTGGAAGGTATCCACGACCCCGGCACCAATGGTCAGAAACAGCAAAATCCAGATCAGACCACCGGGGATAAACGTAAACAGCCCGATGCCCCGTAACACCCAGATGGCGATCGTGACTCCCAGGACTCCCAGAAAAATGCTTGTTTCCAGACGCATCGATCGCTCCTCCAGTGACTAGCGGTTGCGAATCCCCGCGAGAATACCCAGCCCCACCGCCAGCAGTGCCAATGCCCCGATCGCCTGCTGCGGCACCCGAAACCATCCAAACGCCTGGAGCAGCAGCACAACGGCCATCGTCACCAGCAGAAAGCCTGCAACGTACAGAAAAATTGTGATGGCGAGGTTGGGAGAGCGACCCACAAAATTACTCCAGAATCTAGCGTCTACGGCTTTTGCCCCAAGGCAGATTGGACGTATGACGGTACGCCCCATTGTCCTGCCTCAAATCAAAATCCGCGTCCACTATTGTGCCACGGGACGGACTGGCGCATCACAGGTGATTGTTCTCACAAGAACTCAGTGTTTTGCGGGTTAATTAAAGTTCCAGTTTTACTGGACTTTTGACTAAATTGCGCTGCTTTTTCCTGAAACGCTAACTGCATCAGCGTTTCAGGAAAAAGCAGCGCAAAAATCAAATATGCCGCGAAACGCTTTTGTAGAGAGCATTCGCGGCATTGCAAGGAAAATAGTCAAAACGCCAGTTCTTTGGTGAAAACTTCATAGCGCTTCGCACTCCAGCAAACACAGGTTTTCGTGTGAAAGTCAGACTCCGCGCGGCTCTCACACGAAAACCTGTACTGAACTAGACTGAGAACTGCCATAACACTCTTCTGGGAATCCCTGATCGGAGAAACACGGAGACTTGCTCATATCTTCATCAAGGATCCCATCATTCTTCAAATGGTTCGGTGCATTCTGGAGGAGAAGCGCTAATGTTTAGTTGAATACAGCTAAACCATTTCTTAAGCTTTACTCTGCAAGGAATTGGGTGTGAGGAGGAGCGATCGCCATGACACAGGCATTGAGCATTAACCAACTGGGTTTGGTTGAGGACATCTTGACAGAGGGCGATCGCGCCCGTCTGCTGCAAGGAAAGGTGCTGCTCAACACCCATCCCCATAGTGCCTGGGGCGCAGGCGTAGTCAGCCGCATGTACCTGGCTCAGCCCGTTGAAAAAATCTGGCAGCAGGTGACCACCTACTCCCGCTGGACGGAGTATTTCCCCCACATTACCCACAGTGAGGAACTGCCGCAGCCCCAGGGACATCCTGAAAAGCGGCTGTATCAGGTGGCGCGTAAGGATTTCTTGCTGCTGAAGATGGAGGTAGAAGTTTACCTGCGAGTGCGTGAAGTCGTGCAGCCCAATCGGACGCACCAGGTGTGGTTCCGACTGGAGCGGGGTAATTTCTCGGACTTCAACGCCAACCTCCGCCTGGAACCGATGGAGAGCGGGACACTGCTTACCTATGAGGTGCAGGCAACGCCGACGATCCCCGTTCCCAGTGTCCTACTCCAGGAGGCGATCCGGATTGATCTGCCTGCGAATTTGCAAAAGATGCGGCAGTCCCTGTTGGGGTAGCGCGATTGGGTAAAGCCCAAATTGGAGAGGTGCGAGTGGATCGGACATCAGAAAAATTTTTGGAGAGTCTGCCCAAACGCTCTGTTGACCTTGTATCGTGCATTTCGCCCCACAGCTAATGCCTTGTGCCATAATCGCTTGATGCTGCAATTTGGGGCTTTATGAAACAACTCCTTTCGGTCATTTTGTCTGCCGCTGTTGTAGGACTGGCTCCGGCAGCGATCGCCCAGCAAAACCAACCCACCCCCACGAGGGCCATGCAGCGTCTGGGAACGATGTTCTCCCCGCAAATTCAGTCCACGGTGAACGCCTGCTGGCAGCGGGGGAAGGTGAACCTGGCGGCGGGAGCCGGGGCGAATGGGGCGGTGCAGTGTGGTGACGGCAGACCAGAATCGGGAGTCGTGTATCAGGAGTATCTGGAAACGATCGCAGATATTTTGACCGCCAGCAGTCTGGTGGGCTTTCGTTCGGTGATGCAGTCCGACAATCGTCTGACACCAGAAATTCTTGCGGCGTTTGTCTCCAGTTCCGAGGGCGTGAACGTATTGCGCAGTACGGTTCAGTCGGCGATCGCCCAGAGTGACCTGATCCCCCCCAGTGCCACCGAGTCCACCACCATTCTCACGAATGCCGTTCTGGAACGATTAACCCCCATTCTAAAAGACAGCGTTGCTCTCAACGGCCTGTACGGTACGCCTCAGCAGTACAGCCGCGTCGTCAGCAGCTTCTGCAACGCGCCGGGAATGAGCGTCCAGCAGGCGCGATCGGATGTGCCTGAGTTGTCTAACCTTCAGCTTTACGCGATTTGTATTCAGGAATCGGGTGTGGCCAGAGATATCATCCCCGGACGTGGTGAAACCCCGCAGCAGAGCCAACCGCCCCAGCAGTCTCAGCAAAGGTAAATCAGTGGGCGTGGGAAAAGTCGAAACCCCAAAAGCTGTCCCGCCCGCGTAGCGGGCGGG
>JBIKWV010001017.1:0-2580 GCA_044356135.1 Elainellaceae cyanobacterium | reverse complement strand
CAGCGACGCAAACGTTACGATCAGGGGTATAAATTCTTTCGGTAGCATGCTCATCAGGATTTTTTCAACAATGCTTTCCTGATCTTGCTACTTTTCCTCATGTCTCAGATGGGTAAAGTCCAGCTTAGGGGCTTGCCATAAAATAAAACTGGAGTTTTATTAAACAGCAAATCCCTGAGAGCTGATTTATGAAGTAATTCTTAAACGTCAGAAGCACCATCACTCCTTGATCCCCCCTGGCCTCCCTTAAAAAGGGGGGAACATCACTCTACGGCTTAAGTCCCCCTTAAAAAGGGGGATTTAGGGGGATCAAAACCTTTGGTTGCAAATCAACTCTGACTCAAAAGTCCAGTAAACCAGCGTCTCTCAGGAATTTCAGGGGAAGTGTAAAATCGCCTCCGCCAGTTGCTTCAGCTTCTGGGCCGCTTTACCCTGGTCTAGAATTTCTGCGGCAAAGGCGATCGCCCCCTCCAAACTGGGTGCCAACCCGCAGCGCCACAGATAAAATCCACTGTTCCACAACACCGACTGCCGCAGCTCAGAGGGGTGTCCACTGAGAACGCTGATCATCTGGGCGATCGCCTCCGGGACGCCTTCCAGCGGCACGTTCTTACCCGAAAACCCATGTTCGTGCGGGTGCAGATGCAGACGGTAAAAGATCTCTGTCGTGCTGGGGCCATCGCTGCCTTCCTCTACAGGAGTGCTGCCGGGGGGTGGATCGCCGCTGTAGCCAATAATGGCCGTTCGTTCACGCGGTAGATCGCAGCTCCCCTCCAGTCCCTTGACGGTGGTAAAGCGATAAACCTGCCTGAGGGCGAAGGCATTGCGGGCCATCCCCTCCGTTGGTGGATGAACAAAGCCGACGACAGTGTGGTTCTCCCCCAGATACGGCGTCCATATCAGCTCCAGCGTGGCAAAGGGGGGCCGCTTGCCAATCTGTTCCCGATAGGGCACCAGCGCCTGGGCCTGCGGAAAGTGGGTGGCCAGATCGACAAAGCCAATACCCACCCGTTGCAGCATTTCATGGGACTGCTTCAGCGTTAGCCCCGCCCACTGAATGCCCAATCCCTGCCAGAGTTCTCCCAGGGGAAACCCCTCCTTAGTGGGCAGCCGCCCCCCCCCATGCTGCACAACGGGACAGCCCGCCGCCGCCAGAATCAGCGCGGTGACCAGACTCAGGGGCAGTGTGCGATCGCGCCCGTCATAGGGAGAACTCATCACCAGCACCGGGTGATCGGCTGCAATGGGCGGCAGGGCTGGCCCCAGTTCCTCATAGGCATCCAGCATCCCCGCCAGTTCCTCTCCGGTGGGGCGCTTAATCCGGTGGGCGATCATAAATGCCCCAATCTGGGCGGGGGTTGCCTCCTGTCGCAACATCATGCGCGTGGCGGCAGCGGCCTCCTCGCGGGTCAGGTCTTTTCCAGTATGGGGACCACTGCCAATTTTTCGCAGTAGCTCTCGAAAGGCATTACTCACAGCCCACCTCTTTTGCTCAAACGCTGCACTCTGCTTCTGGCGCTGCCTGAATTCGCCGGGGCAGCAGATCGGTTACCAGACGGTAAAAATGCTGGATTGGGGGAATTTCCAGGCGATCGCTTGTCGTCACCACCACCACCTGACGGGTCAGGGGCGGATCGCTGAGGCCAGAACTCCCGGTTTCACCGGCTGCCACATCTCGAACCGCCAGCGTCGGATCATCCATTGCTTCCACCAGCGCCGATTCGGGCAGCAGGGCGACCATATTACCCTGTCGCACAACCCCCCTGAAGGCATCGGGGGTATTCAGCTCCAGCGCCGCCTTCAAGGGAGTCCCGCGTCGAATAAACTGTTCCTGGACAATCCGCTGCATACCATAGCCATCCTTAAACACCACCTGGGGAAACTGGGCCAACTCCTCCCAGGGAACCGCCGTGTGGCGGCTGAGGGGATGGGTCGCCGACATTAACACCCGGATTGGTTCATCGTACAGAACTTCTACCACCAGGCCGGGGCTGGCCACCAGAAATCGATTATTCATCACGATTGCCAGATCCACCAGGCCATCTTTCAGGACTTTCAGGGCGCGATCGCTCCCTAATGCCGTCACGCGCAGTTGCACATCGGGATAGTCCTGACAGAATCGTTGCAGCACCGGAGGCAGATGGTAGGCGCAGAGGGAATGGATGGAAGCAATGCAGAGTTCAGGCTGTTTGCCAGACTGGAGTTCAGCTAGCTCCTGAGTAGCGGTCTGCCATTCCTGAAAAATCCTGCGGGCACGGGGCAGCAGACGTTCACCACCGACTGTCAGCTTCGCCTGACTGCTGCGGTGGAACAGGGACACCCCCAGGTCAGATTCTAGCCCCTGGATCTGTCGGCTAACGGTGGACTGGGTGACCCCACAACGTCGTGCGGCCTGTTGAAAGCTGCCTGTTTCTGCCACCGCCAAAAATGCCTGCAACTGCTCTAACCGCATTCCCTGATGGTCATATAGATTACATTTAGATGACCTTAACGAATTTAATCACAGAGTTTAGTGCAGTTTGTTACAGCAACAGATGACTTGTGCTGGGTTGTTAAGTCGGTAGGCGCGATTGAGGGCAT
>JBIKWV010001016.1:0-2581 GCA_044356135.1 Elainellaceae cyanobacterium | reverse complement strand
ATCGCAAACTGACATACCACTGTCCCGCAGGATTCAACCTGACCGTGACGGTGGATGGCTCTACTCCTTCCGGCAACTGCCTCGACCATCGGATATTCAATGGAGCCAAACACTTTGCCAGAAATACGTTCCCATCTTTCCACTTGAACGCAGATTTGGTGAATTCTGCGCGACCGCCATTGCGCTTCTTCTTGAAGTTGGGATACTGCGCCCGTCCTGCAAAGAAATTCTTGAAAGCCGTTTGCAGATGCCTCAATCCTTGCTGAAGGGGAACGCAACTCACTTGATTGAGAAACTGGAGGTCATCTTGTTTCTTCCATTCCGTCAGCATTGCAGAGCTTTGACTATAGTCAATCCGCTCTTGTCGTTCAGACCAGGCTTCAGTTCTTGCTGCCAGTGCACGGTTGTAGACCAACCTGACACAACCCAGCGTCCGACGCAGGAGCGATTCCTGTTCGACCGTTGGGTAGAAGCGGTAGCTGAACGCCTTTTCCATGTTTTACATGATACAAGGAAAACTGTGGGAATAGTACGCCTGTATGGAAATTTCGGGGCATCGACCCCCTCAATTGCCGCTCCTATCCCTCCCCACCGCGTGGGCGGATGGGGTATCTCGGAGGTTTAGATGAAGATCACCGTCATTGGAAGTGGGTTTGGAGGGCTATCGGCAGCCATTCGGCTACAGGCAAAAGGACATCAGGTGACCATCGTCGAGAAGCGCGACAAACCCGGCGGTCGGGCCTATGTGTTTCAGCAGGATGGCTTTACCTTCGATGCAGGGCCGACGATTATTACGGCTCCCTATCTGATCCATGAGCTGTTTGAGCTGAGCGATCGCCAAACCGAAGACTACATCACGCTGGTGCCGCTCGATCCCTTCTACAACGTCCGGTTTGAGGACGGGTCGGTGTTTCACTACAACGGCGATCGCGATTTCTTAATCGAGCAGATCCAACAGTTCAATCCAGCCGATGTCGAAGGCTACCATCGGTTCTACCGGGCATCAGAGCAGGTCTTTGAGAAAGGCTTGCCGCTGATGACGCAGCCCTTCAGTCACCTCACCGACATGCTCAAGGTTGCGCCGGATATGCTGCAACTCCAGTCGTTTAAATCCGTTGCTGGTTTCGTCAACCAGTACATTCAGGACGAGCGACTGCGGCAGGTCTTCAGCTTTCACCCGCTCCTGATTGGCGGCAATCCATTCCAGAGCACCTCTGTCTACGCCATGATTCACAAGCTGGAGCAGGCATTTGGTGTGTGGTTTACGATGGGCGGCACGGGTGCGCTGGTGCAGGGATTGGTGCGCCTGTTTCAGGATCTGGGCGGAGAACTGCAGTTGAATAGTGAGGTTGCAGAGATTCTGGTGGATGGCAAAACGAGGCGGGCCACGGGCGTTGCGTTGAAAAGTGGAGAGCGGATGCAGGCAGAGGCGATTGTTAGTAATGCCGATATCGCATCAACTTATCTCAATCTGGTAGCCCCACAGTTTCGCCGCAAGTATGGCGATCGCTATCTCCAGAACCTTCGCTATTCCATGTCTTTATTCGTTCTCTACTTCGGCACCGATCGTCGCTATGAGCAGATGGCCCACCACGAAATTCTGATGGGACCGCGCTATCGGGAGTGGATGGTGGATCTGTTCGATCGCAAGCATCTGGCCTCCGATTTCTCCCTCTACCTGCATCGTCCTACCGCCACCGATCCAACCCTGGCACCGTCCGGCTGCGATTGCTGGTATGCCCTTGCTCCGGTACCAAACCTGGATGGCGACACGGATTGGCAGGAGCAGACAAAACCCTATCGAGATGCGATCGTTCAATACCTGGAGCAGCACTATCTCCCCGATTTGTCGAAGCACGTTGTCACCGAGCGATTAATCAACCCCCTCTATTTTCGAGACGAGTTGAACAGCTACAAGGGCAGCGCCTTTTCAGTGGAGCCAACGCTGTTTCAGTCCGCATGGTTTCGCCCCCATAATCAGAGCGAAGATATTCCAAATCTGTATTGCGTTGGAGCAGGCACCCATCCGGGTGCAGGAATACCGGGGGTAATGAGTTCTGGGAGGATTGTAGCAGAGATGATTGAACAAACCCTTGACCCCCCCGTGCGATCGCCCTATCTCAAGTATGCTGGTCATTGAACCACTGCATCTGCTCCACTGAATAAATTCAACAGTCCTGCGAACTGTTCCATCTCCCGTTGTGAATCAAGAACAGGCAGAATCCCACTATGTCTATATCGTTCGCTGTGCCAATGGTTCCCTCTACACCGGGTATGCCAGAGATGTGGAACAGCGAATTGTTGCTCACAATGCGGGCAAAGGTGGGCACTACACAAGGGCACACCGTCCCGTAGCGCTGGTTGCATCCTGGCACTTCAGCACAAAACGAGCGGCGCTACAGGAGGAATATCGGATTAAACAGCTATCGCGGCAGCAAAAGCTGGCTCTTTGTGGGGAAGGTGGTGACTGCGGCATCTAAAGTTCGTTTTTGCCTGAGTCCCTTATGGGCTTGCAACAAAATAAAGTCCCGGTTTTAAGCTGGCGCGGCTTCGCCGCGCCAGCCTAAAACCGGGACTTTAT
>JBIKWV010000096.1:0-9416 GCA_044356135.1 Elainellaceae cyanobacterium | reverse complement strand
TCACCACTTCCTCTTGACTCTTTGCCTTCCGAGGTTTCCGGGCAAACCGTTGCCCCATCTCCCCTACAACCGAATCCAACCCACCCACATTTCCACTCGCCTTTGCGTAAGAATAGACCTGAAGCGCCGCTGCATACGCCTCACTACCCACCGCCAGACAGGTATCATCCACCAATTCCTGGAGTTGAGCAAGAGTCAACAGCAACGGATACAGTGCTTCAAACAACTGCACATCCTTCCGCAATTCCTCCAGATTGAACGATCGCGGCAAAAAGTCCGGGTTCTGCGTCGCCACCTCCAGCGCCTTGCTCACAAACGCCCGACTCTTATCTCCCATTTTGGGTAGCGCCTTCCGCTCCTCTGCACTCAAATCCACCAGAAACGGCAGCTTTGCCTTAATCGTTGCTACCGCATCCATCACCGCCTCTCGATCTGCCTGAGTCAAAACTGCACTAATTGAAGTCATTGTCGTTGTCCCTAATCGTAGGAATTCTTTCTAACGTTCCCAAAATGCCAAACCTGTTACCAGAGAGCGCTGGCGGATTACATCCAGGCGGCAAAACTGGAGCCAGACAACAGCAGTGCGTATCTCGGTCAGGCAGCCGCATTATCGGGCATGAAACGTCATGCTGAAGCAATCGAAAAATACCAGATCGTCAGACGGCTCGACCAGCAAAAGGGCTTCAGCACTCGCCTGGTGGATTCGCTGATTGAGTTCCAGCAGGAACAACTGAAGCAGCAGAGATAACCATTCCTCCACGCATCAGGGAACCGATCGCATGAGCCAGCAACTGATTCAGGCTTATGTCGAACACTTTTTATCCGGCAACGGCTTTGCCACAATTGTCCAGGCGCGACAATTGGCGGAGTCGGTGCTGGGTCGTGCGATCGCACCCGGTACAGCCCAGGCAAAACAGGTGGATGAAGCCGTCGAAGCGGCTGTTGTTCGAGTTGCATCTGTTCTCATCCAACGTTCTCAAACCACCCATGAAGCCTACGATCGCCTGGTTGATCTCTTGCAGCGACAGCCCAATCTCAGCGTTCGTTCATCCACCTCGGTTCTCCAGCAGGCGTACAGCACACCAATCCCGATCGCCTACCTTGCATCCGTTCTGGCAAGAATCACGCCTGAGACCACTGTGTATGAACCAACCGCAGGCAACGGTGCTCTCTTGATTGCGGCAAATCCTGTCAGGGTGATTGCGAATGAATTGAATGGCGATCGCGTCTCCGAACTTAAAACCCGCAACTACGCCCAAGTCACTCAACAAGATACCCTGATTTACCGTCCCCAGATCCAGGTGGATGTCGTCATCTGTAACCCACCCTTCGGTTCGATTCTGGATGCCAATCGACGAACCCGGCGATTCTGGATTTACGACACCTGGACGACCCAGATTGATCAAGTAATTGCTCTGAATGCCCTGCAAGTCATGAAATACGACGGTCGAGCTGTTCTGATTCTGGGTGGCAAACTGGGCAGCGATGAGGAACTGCGGTCAGAACGCTACAACACCCGCGAAAGTCGAGCTTTCTACTACCTCCTCTACAATCACTACAACGTCACCCAGCATTTCTCAATCTGGGGCGATCTCTACCGCAAACAGGGAGCAGGATTCCCAATCGATATCGTGGTCATTGAAGGGCGAAGACCGTCAACGCTCTCCCTTCCTGCCGCCGAAGTGCCGCCCATCTACCAATCTTTCACCGACCTCAAGGAGCGACTCCCCGATGAACCCCTACGAAAACTATCCCCAGATCTGGGCACCCCCTTACTATCGCTCCCTCTTCGTCGTGAAAGTACCAGAAACAGAGCAGAGCCTGGACAAAAAGACGTACAAAGCATTGATGGTGCAGCGGCTGGACTGGATGATCCAGCGCTGGATGGAAGCAGCCGGGAACAGCCTGCTGGACACCCAACGGCTGCTGGCGACCACCCTGAGCGAACTCCATCCCTCTCAGGAGTATCCCCTGATCAGCCCGGAAGACCTGGATCTCCCCACCTGGCGAACAGAATGGGCGGAAGCCTTCATCCTGCACAACCACCGCTTCAGCGAAGCCCTGCGCCTGATGGGAATGGGCGAAACCGACTTTCCCGTGACCCCCCTGAATTCAACTCAGTCGGAATTCGAGGAACTCCTCACCGTCCATCAGGAAACTTACCTGGAGGAATGGCTGACCTCCCTCCCCCCCTCCAATTGGGATTGATAACAAACACCAGCGAGACAGGCATCATGGCAGATTCTCCCTCCTCAGAAGCCCCACCCAATGCCTACGCCCAACCCAGGCAGGTGCCCTACACGCCCAAAAGCAAAGGCACTTCAGCCGGTGTACTGATTCCCACCAACATGGCAAGCGCCGCTCAGGTTGCCCTGGATCGGTTCGAGCAGCGGCACGGGGATATTGACGACTATCTGGCGACCCGGCTTGGCTATGCTTCGACAGCCGAATTACACCAGTATCTCTGTGCAGAACAGGTGGATGCGATAGCGCTGGCAATCAGCAACCTGGAGCGAGGAGCGGGCTTTATCACAGGAGATCAAACGGGAATTGGCAAAGGTCGCATCTGCGCCAGCATCATGCGCTATGCCCAGCAACACGGTAAGGTTGCCATCTTCGTCACCAAAGAAAACACGCTCTACGCCGACATGATGCGCGACGTTGCAGATATCGGGATGCGGCGATTTCACCCCTTCGCAACCGACATCGACGCTCGCATTCCCCTGCCCAATGGCGGCGAAATCAGAACGGGCAGACCTGCCCAGCAGGAACGGGAAATGCTGGAGATGATGCGATCGCAAAGCTCAGGGCACTACAGCGCCATCTTCAGCACCTACAGCCAGCTCCAGACGGTAGGGAAGAAAGAACCGTTGCGGCGAGATTTTCTGCGGGGGATCGCCCCCAACGCCATCCTCATCCTCGACGAAGCGCACCAGGCAGGCGGTAGCCAGAGTGGGTGGCAGCCCAGTGGCCCTCCCAACCGGGCAGAATTTGTACGAGAACTGATCGACCTCTCGGCAGGTACCTTCTACTCCTCTGCTACCTACGCCAAACGCCCGGATGTCATGGATCTCTACGCCCGCCGCACCGACCTGCGCCTGGGGGTCAGCAGCATGTCAGCACTGGAAAACATCCTCAGCCGGGGTGGGGTGCCGCTTCAGCAAATCGTTGCCAGCAAGTTTGTGGCATCCGGGCAGATGCTCAGGCGGGAGCGTTCCTATGAAGGTGTGAACTTCCAGGCAAAAGTTGTGCCCGTAGATCGGGAAGTGGCAGACGAGTTTTCTGCTGCCATGCGGGCGATTAAGGACTTCGACCGGGCAAAACAGCGGGCACTCAAGGAATTGCGGAAGAAACTCAAGGAGGAAGCGAAACAACTGGGGCAGGATAACGCTGTGGGGGAAGTCGGCGCGAAGAGTACCAACTTCACGTCGTTAATGCACAACTGCATCGAACAGGGATTGCTGGCACAAAAAGCAGAAGCCACGGTACAGGAGGCGATTCAAACTCTGGAGAGAGGCGAAAAACCTGTGATCGCCCTGGCAAATACAATGGGCAGTTTTATCGAAGGTTACGCCGATCTACACGACTTAAAACACGGTGATCCAATTGACCTGTCTTTTGCCCATCTGCTGGAACGATATCTGGAGCGATCGCGCGACGTATTAGTGATTGATTACCGGGGCATCCGAAACCGTTACCGATTAACGGATGCAGAACTGGGAGAAGTCGGCGTCACATCCTACGAGGAAGCGCTCGAATGTATTCGGGACGGAGATTTTAGTCGTATCCCCATCAGCCCCATCGACTACATCAAACATCGTCTGGAGCAATCGGGCTATAGCGTCACAGAAGTCACAGGGCGGGAAGCAGGCATCGATTACGCCGCCAGTGGCACCATGACCTACAAAGTCCGTCCTCAACAGGAAACCACCCCAAAAGCCAAGATTGATGCGGTCGCCCAGTTCAACGCCGGAGATCGGGATGTCATTATCCTCAATTGTTCTGGCTCCACTGGCATCTCGCTCCATGCCTCCGAGAAATTTGCAGACCAGCGTCCCCGCCACATGATCGTTGCCCAGGCAGAACGGGACATCAACGTCTTCATGCAGATGCTCGGTCGCATCCACCGCACCGGACAGGTCGCCCTCCCCGGCTACACTCTTCTGATGGGCGATATCCCCGCAGAAAAGCGTCCCGGCGCAATCCTCTGCGGCAAGATGGCAAGCCTCAACGCCAACACCACCGCATCACGAGAAACCGACATCTCCATCAACAACGTGGTGGATTTCATGAACGCCTACGGCGAACAGGTTGTCTCCGAAATCCTCAATGATGATCCGGAACTGAATGCCAGCCTGGATTTCCCCACCGCCAAAGCCGAAAACGATTCTTCTGATATCGCCCTGATCAAGAAAGTGACCGGCGCAATTCCGCTGCTGCCCATCGAGCAACAGGAGGCAGTCTACGACCTGATTGAGGCAGAGTACCGGGATCTGGTTGACCAGGCGCGAGCAATGGGCGAAAACATCCTGGAAGCCGACCAGCTCGACCTGGATGCCCGCCCCCTGGCGCGAATGGAAGTGATCCCCGACGAAAGCGGTATTCAAAGCGAATTTACTGGACCTGTGCTGCTGGAAGTGGTCGATGCCAAGAGCCAGACCAAACCCCTGACCCAACTCCAGATGATCAATGCTGTCCGAGATGGACTGGGATTGGTTGCTGTGAAGGATGTTGAGGAGCATGACCGGGAGGCGATCGCCCAACTCGCCAAACAGAGAATGACCGGGGCGATCGCCCAGCTCACCACTGCCACCAATCGATACCGCGACGCGATCGTTTCCCGAAAGGAAGAGGAGGCGATCGCCAAATTCAACGAGAAACTCGATAAACAACTACGACAGGTAACACGAGTCCTGGAGGAATATGCCCCCGGAACCCCTGTACGTCTGGTCACCCCCACCAGCAAAAGCATCTTCTACGGCGTAGTTGCAGGTATCGACCCGAAAACCCGCTCTGGTAGTCCTTCCGCCCCCAACAGTTGGAAAATCCGTGTTCTGGTGGCAGACTCCGCCCGACAAATCATCGTACCGCTCTCCAAATTCAATTCCGGTCGAGAAGGAACCGTCATCGCCAATGTTCAGGACAAAGACTGGTTTGGAACGGACGTGTATGACCTGTTCGACAAACAGCAGGAAACTGGACGAATTAATCGGCAGATTTTCACGGGCAACCTGATCAAAGCGTTCGAGAAGTATCCCACCGGGAAGTTGATCAACTACTCCGACAACCAGGGCAACGTGCGCCAGGGTTTGATGATGTCCAAAGGCTTCGACATTCAGGAGGAATTGACCAGAGAAGCGATCGCCTTCAAAGAACCCTATCAGGTCATGGCATTCATCACCGATTTGACCGAGCGCAGAGGTGCCGTCAAGACGCTGGATGAACTGCTGATTCTCAAGGCACAGCGCAACGGTGACGGCTTTGTTCTCCAGGCTCCAGCTGCCAAAGAATCGGGCGGCAGGTATTTTCTGGATGAGGCGATTATCACAGCGGTCGGCAGTGACTTTTATTCGGTGAGCGATCGCATGGAGGTTGTCATCCCGCCTCACCGCCTGGAGCAAACCCTCAACGTCCTCATGAATCAGCGAAACTATACTCTGGCGGCATTCGACAACAAGGAAATTGCTCGTGACTACCTGGGAATCAAACTCCCCAAGCTGCAAGTCCTGGAAAACTTTGAACCACAACGAATTGAACCGTCAGGTCAGCTACAGCCAATCCAGCAGATGCTTGATGTTCAGGAGAGCGCTTCTGCAACCCGGACTCCCATCAACCCTTTATCTAACCCACCAAGAGCTATGGAAACGAAAAGCTCACACTGGCGCATTGTCTCGCCAAGGCAACAGAAGGATGGATTGGGTAAGCGGATTGCACGATTTCTGGAAGAAGCAGGCATTCTTCAGACAGTAAACGAAGGGGAAGAATTCCATTTGAAAATTGAGAACGAACCATACATTCCGCTGGTTATTGAGAGACAAATTAACGAACTGTATCTCACTCACTACTTGAGTCAGGACGGAGACACTTTTATTGACACAGAGATGGTGTTTCAAATCACGCCAGATGGACAGCTCCAATTCAAAGAAACTGCGGTGCAGGACTCCATTCGAGGCGGAGAGTCCAGATATCCAGATCGCGTCTTTGCACGAGTCTTCTCAGGCAACATTCTCCAGCAGGGATTTGCTCAAGCTGCCAGAGAACAGGTACAAGCTACCCCTCCTCCCAGGATGGAAGCAGAGCCGATTAAGGAATCTTCTGTACAGCTCCCTGCTGAAACAACTCAATTCAGACGGCAATATCTTCCCACTGATGTTCGTAATTACCTGACCATCAAAGACCAACACCCCGATGCTGTGGTGTTAATCAAAACGGCAGACGGTTTGTTCTATGAAGCTTTCTTTGAAGATGCTGAGGCGATCGCCACTACATTAGACCTGATCCTCACCAGCAAGCAGATCGATGACCCAACGGTTGAGCGAGTTCCCTTGACAGGCTTTCCAGTTCACGCACTTGATCGATTCCTTCAGCAGCTATTGCAAGACTCCTCGGTAGCTGTCGCGGATGGGCAGGGAGCGATCGCCCATCATCCCAAACAAGCCCCATCGCTGAACCCATCAAACACTCAACCCGCCAGACAACCTCTGCCCCAACCAACGCTCAAAGAATTGGCTGACCAAGTTCGGGATACTGACCTGGAAGTGGTGGCGGAGAACCTGGGGCTGGAGCGCGATCGCCACGACAAACATAAGTGGCGCGATGCAGCACACATCATCAGCATCAGCAACGGCAAGTTTATGGACTGGCTGGCGGACAGGGGCGGTGGTGGGGCGATCGATCTGGTGATGCACATTCAGGGGGTGGAGTTCAGACAGGCGGTAGAGTGGCTGTCTGGAGCGAACCTAACACAAATCCCCCGGCAGGCTCAGACACACCCTCCCCAATCACCGGAACCTCACTCTCTGGAGATGCCTACGCCGAACGAACACCGATGGACTGCGGTCAGACAGTATTTGATAGAAACCCGCAAACTTCCTGCTGTGCTAATCGATCGCCTGCATGAACGGGGTCACATCTACGCTGACGACTACCAGAATGCGGTCTTTGTCCGGCATGAACTGGAAGGCGATCGCTGGATACGAGGCGAGGTCACAGGCGCGAGTCTGCGAGGAACCTGGGGAGAACACAACACCTATCACGCTATGGCACCGGGGTCGATGCGCGATCGCGGCTGGTTCTGGCTGGGGGCAGGGCGCGGAGAGATCAAACGGGTGCTGCTGACGGAATCCCCCATTGATACGCTCTCGCTGGCAAAGTTGGACCCTCATCGGCAACAGACTGAGGGCGTGAGCATTTACCTTTCTACCGATGGCTCCGGCTCAGTCCCGATCGCAGCACTCCAAGGGGTGATAGAGCGGGGTGGAGAGGTGGCGATCGCCTTTGATACCGATGCCGCAGGCGAGATGATGTCCTGGCGTATTGCCCAGGAATTACCCGGTGTACATCGGTTGACCCCAGCCTATGGAAAGGACTGGAATGAGCGACTGGTGCGGGATGGGCATCCAGAGATGGTCGTGCATGAGGAAGGACAATCTTTTAATAAGGTGATGCGATCGCTCTGGAAGTGGCATCGGGTGGCTCACGAACTGGGAAAATCGGAGAATTACGTGAGACGGATTGCAGAGGTTGCCAGAAGCGTGGTGCAGGGAAATGCCTTGCCTGAACGGGCAAAAGCAGCTATGCTGCATGATTTTGAGGAAGTGCAGCGGCGCTTGCAGGATCAACGGAATCAGGGGGGGAGGGCGATCGCAGAGACAGCACCAGCAAAGCTCCGAACCGCTAACTTGGAGCAGATTGAGCTTGGATGAAGTATTTCAACCGAGAAACATTGACCTGAAACGAAGAAATCAAATCCCTTTTCAGTGCATGAACTTTTATTCCTCGTCTTCCGGTAGTGGATGGAGTCCTGCTGCCGCCAGCAGTTGGCGGAGATTTACAACCCCAGGACGGTTGAGCTTCAAAGCGACGACAGTCGCATGTCCACAGGCGGTTTTGCCTCTAAGCTGAGTAAAATTCTCAGCCCACTCAAAATGTTCTGACCATTTCTGCTGACGCGGGTTGAACAAATCCACTTCCTGCTGAGTCTCAGGATCGGGTTAACGTGTTCTTGTGTGCTTGCGACCGTTACAGCCAAAGCATGACCAGGCTAAATTCTCAGCAGTTGTCCCACCACCGGATTGGCGGGGTTTGATATGGTCAACTGTGAATCCGTCTGGCGAGAAAGCCTCCGGACAGCGACAGTACTCACAAATCTTTCTGGCTCTCTCGGCAACAATTTTCCTGAGAGATTGCGGTATTCGGTCAGATTCAGGCGGCATGGAAAGGCTGAGACTCCGACTGAAACTGGCGGTTGAGGGTCATCAGATCGATATTTCTCAGTTTTGCCAGGTCGATCAATGCTTTCAATCGGTCTACCCGCCGCTGCTCCAACAGATCCTCGTAGCAGAGCAGTTCTTCATGTTCGGATTCGGTTAACTGCTCCCACTCACAGCGATTCCTTCGGAGAGCTGCGCTAGCGCGCAACTCCTGTAGTCGTATCTGCTCATTTTCAGGCAAATGCCACTGGATCACCTCCAGCAGAGCAGTCTCCTCCGGATTGCTGATACCTTGAGCAGGCTGAGCCAGAAACTCCAGAAGCTGCACCACAGCATTCAGCCTGTCTGGAGGTAACTGGTTGATGAGGGCGACCCTTGCGGTAACGGCGAAGCCGCGCGCTTTTTGATGAATCTCGGAAGAGGGCATTTGAGCGGGGTGTGTTTAATGCACTTGGTGTTTATTCTAACAAAGCGTCAGAACAGGAATAACGCTGGGGACACCTGAAAGAACTCGCCTAACTTCTGAGCGTGATTTTTGTTAATCTCGCGTTTGCCATTGATGACTTCAGAAGCAATCCCACTAGAGCCGAAAACTCCCAGCAAATCTGCTTGTTTCAGGTTACTGGATTCCATCAGGTTCAGGAGGCGGCTGTGGGGGGTTGACAGATTTTGTAGGGGATACTGCTCAGACTCAAATTTCTCAATCAGGATGACAAATAGATCGAGTACCTGGTCTTCTTCAGGGGTTGGTTCCTGCTTGTGCATTAGAGATTCGACAATCGTTAATGCTCTCTGATACTCGTCTTCATTTTTGATGGGCTGCGGCAGAACTTCTGCGAGGAGGTTGGCGTAGGATTGACGATCAAAAGTAAGGGTCATTTTTCCAGGTATCCTTGTCGTATCCAGGTTTGAATGGCTTTTAGGGCGATCGCCGCCTCTTCGTCACTGACCCTGGGAAGCCGTGTAGTCATATAATCTTCGTCG
>JBIKWV010001015.1:0-2584 GCA_044356135.1 Elainellaceae cyanobacterium | reverse complement strand
AATAAGCCACTTTTGTTTTTTGAGCGCCGCGCTCCGCGCGGATCAAAAAAAACAACCGGATTTTAAGCGCTTGAACAGCGCTGTAAGCACCTTCCAGGAGTTACGTCAGGATGAAATTCTGGTGGCAGCACCTTCCACTATTTCTCAGCGGAATGCTCATCGTTGGTCTGCTCCAGGGGTGTGTGGGACGGGTGCAACACTCCGTCCCACACACGCTTCCAGCTTTGGCGTCCTCAACCTGTCGAGTTGTACACCACGAACGGGGGGAAAGCTGCATTCCCCAGCATCCTCAACGGGTGATTGCGATGGATCAGGAAAGCCTGGAAATTCTGGTTGCCCTGGGATTGAAGCCGATCGCCACCACCACAGCCAACCGGGTGGGAACGAAAACTACAATTCTTCAGGATAAAATTGGGGCGATCGCCGATTTGGGTAAAGAGGGGCAACCCAATCTGGAAAAGATTGTGCAGATGAAACCCGATTTGATCATGGGAATGTTCATCCTGCCCCAAAATTATAAATTGCTCTCGGACATTGCTCCGACGGTTTCAATCGAGTATTCGCAAACCGGGTGGAAGGAAACCTTGAGGCAGGCTGCTGGTCTCCTCGATCGCACCACTGAGGCAGAACAATTACTGGCGAATTATCAACAACGGGTCAACGCCCTCCGGTCACAACTCGCCCAAAGAATTGGGACGCTGGAAGTCTCTATTATGCGCTTCTATACCGATGTGCATTTAACCCAGTTTCTCAATCACAATTCTTTTGCGGTGAGTGTTTTAGAAGAGCTTAAAGTGGTGTCAATTCCATCCCATCAGCGACAGTTACAGCAGTTCCCGAACTCTGATTGGGGATATGTCAATGTCAGTCTGGAACAACTGGAATGGCTGGAGGCGGATGCTCTGCTCATTGCCCTTGATCCAGGATCTGAGGAAAGTTTTCAGCATTATCAAAACAGCTCCCTCTGGCAACAGTTGGATGTGGTCAGCCAGCAGCGAGTTTATTTCGTAGACTCCGGCTACTGGGTATTTGGCAACATTCTTTCGGCTCACGCGATCCTCGACGATGTTTGCCATTACCTGATCCAGGAATCCTGCGCAGTTTCCAGTTCTCCTGAATTATTGCACGCTCGTGCTGGTGTGGTACGGGGTGCAGGGGCTTCGACTCCTGGAACATAACAGCGCTCTTCATGCAAACATTTACAATCATTTGGTTCGGGCAGCTCGTTTCGACCATCGGCAGCTACATCACCGCCTTTGCCTTCACCCTCTGGATCTGGGACATGACGGGATCTGCAACCGCCCTGGCAATGGTGGGCTTCTTCTCGCAGTTGCCGAGTATTCCCGTTACCCTGGTGGCAGGGGTAATCGTCGATCGCTGGAACCGCAAACACCTGATGATTCTGGGTGATAGCATTGCCATTCTCTCCACTGTTGGAATTGGGGTTCTGCATCTGACGGATCACCTGCACCTGTGGCACCTGTACCTGGCGGCCAGCTTAAACGGTGGGTTTGGGCAAATTCAGCATTTAGCCTATCAAGCTTCCATTTCCTCCCTGGTGCCATCGTCCCACCTGACGCGAGCCAACAGCATGAACGCCTCGGTGCATTACGGCTCGGTCATCGTAGGCCCCGCATTCGCTGGGGTGCTTTATCCACTGGTGGGGTTGGCGGGCATTCTGTTGATTGATGGACTGACCTTTGGCGTGGCGATCGCCACCCTCTTCTACACCTCGATTCCCCAACCACCCCCCCAACCAACCCCGCCTAACGAAACACGCTTTGGCGAATTAACGGTGGGTTTTCACACCGTCTGGCGGCGACCAGACCTGCGATCGCTCCTTCTGATCAGCACCCTATTCTGGTTCTTTCACGATTTCGGCAACGCCCTTTATGATCCGATGATTCTGGCTCGTTCCGGTGGCAGTTCCCAGGTCTTAGCCAGTACCGCTACCGCTGCCGGGGTAGGTGGAGTGCTGGGAGCCATTGTGTTGAGTGTATGGGGTGGGCCTAAACGAGCGATCAATGGTATGTTTTGGGGCTTTGTGGGAGCCGGGATTAGCAAAACCCTGTTTGGCCTGGGGCGATCGCCCCAAGTCTGGATTCCCGCCCAGTTTTGCTCCTCCCTTAATTTCCCACTGCTCGGCAGTTGCGAAACCGCTCTATGGATGCAAAACATCTCTCCAGTCATGCAGGGGCGCGTGTTTGCGGCAAATGCCCTGGTGGGGCAGGGAGTGAGTGCGATCGCCACGTTCATCGCAGGCCCCCTGGCCGATCGGGTATTTGAACCCCTCCTGCAATCCGGCCATCCTCTGGCAAAGCTATTCGCACCGATTACCGGAACTGAAGCGGGAGCCGGGATGGCAGTTCTGTACGTGATGAGTTCGATCGGGTTAATCAGCGTTGGACTCAGTGGCTATCTACTGAAGCACCGGGTATTGTCTGGCAAAGATCTGCGATAGAACTGAGGTCTTACTCCAAATGGTGGAAGGCGCGACGCTACAACGTCGCACCTTAAAGCCGCGAAACGCTCTCTAGGAGAGCGTTTCGCGGCATATTTTATTGTAGCGCCGATTTTTCCTGAA
>JBIKWV010001014.1:0-2589 GCA_044356135.1 Elainellaceae cyanobacterium | reverse complement strand
ACACCCAAAACCGGGATCCAGCCAACGACTCGCAGCCCGCGATAGTCAGACTGACCATGGGTGATGGATGGATCCCTGCTCCATAAACACAAGAACCGGGGTATTCTGCAAATGCAGAATACCCCGGTTCTTGTGGAAAAAACGAACTCAACTGCTATTCGACCTGGCTCAACTCTCCCAGGTCAACAGGAGTCGGTGTCACCTGCCAGATGTCCCGGCAATATTCCTCAATGGTGCGATCGGAGGAGAACTTGCCCATCCGTGCGACATTCAGGATAGACATGCGAACCCACTGATCCTGGTTGCGATAGGCTGCACTGACGCGATCCTGGCAGTCGATGTAGGATTCGTAGTCGGCCATCAGCATGTATTCGTCCTTGTACAGCAGGTCGTCCACGATAACGCGGAACAGATCGTGGTCTCTGGGGGAGAAGTAGCCAGAGCGGATGGCATCGATCACGCCCCTCAACTCCGCGTTGCTTTCATAGTAGCTCCGGGGATTATACCCTTTTGCTCTGGTCGCCAGCACCTCCGGCGCAGTGAGGCCAAACAGGAAAAAGTTTTCGGCTCCCACTTCTTCGCGAATTTCCACATTGGCTCCATCCAGGGTGCCAATCGTCAGGGCACCGTTGAGGGAAAATTTCATGTTACCCGTACCAGAGGCTTCCTTTCCGGCGGTTGAAATCTGCTCAGACAGGTCGGCGGCAGGGTAGGAAATCTCTCCCAGAGACACGCCATAGTTGGTCAGAAACACCACCCGCAGCCGCCCTGCCACATCGCGGTCGTGGTTGACCATTTCGGCTACCGAGTTGATCAGTTTGATCACCATCTTGGCCATGAAGTAGCCGGGAGCGGCCTTTCCGCCAAAGATAAAAGTGCGTGGCAAGATGTCGAGATTGGGATTCTCCTTGATCCGGTTGTACAAGGTAATGATGTGCAGGGCACTGAGCAACTGCCGCTTGTATTCATGGATCCGCTTGATCTGAATGTCAAACAGCGAATTCAGATCCACCTCCACGTTGTCACTACGCAGGATATGGTCTGCCAGACGTTGTTTGTTGGACTGTTTGATCTGTCGCCAGCGATCGCGGAACGCTGCATCGTCCACAAATGCTTCCAGTTTGCGCAGGTCGTCGAGGTGGGTGATCCAGCGATCACCAATTTTCTCAGTAATCAACCCGGACAGCTCCGGATTGCTCATCAGCAGCCAGCGACGGGGGGTGATACCGTTCGTCTTGTTTTGGAACTTCTCCGGATACAGCTCATAGAAATCGCGCATCAATTCCTGCTTCACCAGATCGGTGTGCAGGGCTGCAACACCATTCACCGTATGGCTCCCCACACAGGCCAGGTGTGCCATGCGGACTTTCCGGTCTGGTCCCTCTTCGATCAATGACATGCGAGCCAGTCGGGCAGTGTCACCCGGATACTTGGCCCGGATTTCATCCAGAAACTGCGCGTTGATCTCGTAGATAATCTCCAGGTGGCGGGGCAGCAGTTTCTTAAACAGGTTAACTGACCAGCGTTCCAGGGCCTCTGACAGTAAGGTGTGATTGGTATAGGCAAAAGTGCGTCGGGTGATGTCCCAGGCATGAGACCATTCAATCCGGTGCTCATCCACGAGAATTCGCATCAGCTCGGCCACGCCGATCGCAGGGTGGGTGTCATTCAACTGAATGGCCGCCTTGTCGGGAAACTGGTCGAAGCTGGTGTGATCGCGCAGGTAGAGGCGAATGATGTCCCTCAGAGAGCAGGAGACGAAGAAGTACTGCTGTTGCAGCCGTAGCTCTTTCCCCTGGGGGGTGTTGTCGTTGGGATAGAGAACTTTGGAGATGTTTTCGGAGAAAGTCTTGGCAGCGACGGCCTGGGTGTAGTCGCCCGCATCGAACACCTGGAAGTTAAAATCTTCTCCAGCGCGGGCACTCCACAGGCGCAGCGTGTTGACGGTGTTATTGCCGTATCCAGGAACGGGGGTGTCGTAGGCGGTGCCATAGACTGTGGCGCGGGGAAACCAGCGAACCCGGTAGTGCCCGGTTTCGTCACTATAGGCTTCGGTGTGCCCTCCAAAGCCCACTTCCACCATGTAGTCGGGACGGGCAATCTCCCAGGGGTTACCAAACCGTAGCCAGTTGTCAGGGCACTCGTGCTGCCAGCCGTTCACCATAACCTGGTGAAAGATACCGAACTCGTAGCGAATGCCGTAGCCGATCGCAGGGATTTCGAGGGTGGCCAGGGAGTCGAGAAAGCAGGCTGCCAATCGACCCAGGCCACCGTTCCCCAGGCCGGGTTCCTCTTCGCGCTCCAGCAGGTCTTCCAGGCTCAGACCCAGGTCACGCAGCGCCTGACGCATCTCGTCGTACAGGCCCAGATTAATCAGATTATTGGTCAGCAGTCGCCCGATCAGAAACTCAGCAGACAGGTAGTAGACTGCCTTTGCGTCTTTTTTGAAGTAGGTCTGGGCAGTCTTGATCCGACGACGGGTGAGGCGATCGCGCACGGTGTGGGCCAGCGCCATGTAGTAATCATGAGCAGTGGCGAAGGTCTCATCCTTCCCCTGAGTGCAGTAGAGATTGTCGGTTAGAGCACGTT
>JBIKWV010001013.1:0-2590 GCA_044356135.1 Elainellaceae cyanobacterium | reverse complement strand
CGGCTCTCACACGACAACCTGTACTGAACTAGTGTTGCGAGTACTAAATTTTGCAACATAGGGGGTTTGGGGCTTCACCCCCAAACAGGGTCACACCCCCAAACAGGGTCACACCCCCTGCCCCCTCAAGGAGGAATCACCCCTGCACCCCTTGCAAAACTATTTATTCGCTGCACTAGTAGGTCGTCTGGCATGGGCATCGTCATTTCGCCTGTCAATTAACCTCTGGTAATCAAATATACGCCGTCCTGCTGGTCAATGGGCTGCAAATAGACTTTGACCTGTTCCTCCTTCGCAGTGGGCAGTTCCCTGCCCGTGAAGTCAGGATGGATAGGAACTTCTCGATGTCCCCGGTCTACCAACACCGCCAGTCGAATCAGGCCCGGTCTGCCATAATCATTTACTGCATTTAGAGCCGCTCGAATGGTGCGGCCTTTGTAAATAACATCATCCACCAGCACGATGGTTTTGCCAGAAAGATCGAACGGGATGTCAGTCTTTTCGGGCATCCGCAGGTCAATCTGATCCAGGTCATCCCGATAAAAGGTGATGTCCAGCGCTCCTACAGGAACCTGAATCCCCTCCAGCACCTCGATCTGCCGCGCCAGCAGCTCCGCCAGCGGTACTCCTCTGGTAAAAATCCCCAGCAGCACCAGCTTTGATAGGTCTCCCGCCTGCTCGACAATCTGAGAAGCGAGGCGGGTCACAGTGCGGCGGAGTTCTTCGGAAGACAGGATCTCGACAGTTTCTGAAGGCACGATGCGAACCTGGTGGGGAGCGGAGAGAATGGACAAGAGAGCGATCGCACCTGCGTCGCTCCAACCTGATTCTAGTCGTGATTGGTATCGCTGCCCGTGGATGGATTCATTAACCTCAACAAGCCCGCCGGACTCACCTCCCACGACTGTGTGGCAAAGGTGCGGCGCTTTCTGAAACAGAAACGAGTTGGCCACGGCGGCACCCTCGATCCAGCCGCGACTGGAGTCCTGCCGATCGCCATCGGGCGAGCCACACGGCTCCTGCAATACCTCAGCCATAACAAGGCGTACCGCGCCAGAATTCGGTTTGGGGTACAGACCACTACGGATGATCTGGAAGGGGAGGTTATCGCCTCAATTCCTGCCTCCACGCTCACCCTGGAGCAGGTACAGGCACTCCTGCCAAAGTTTCAGGGAACCATTCAGCAAATTCCCCCCAGCTACAGCGCCATTCAGGTGGGTGGCAAACGGCTGTACGACCTGGCCCGGGCGGGAGAGGCTGTTGAGGCTCCCATGCGAACCGTGGAGATTTTCAGGATTGAGGTGCTCGGCTGGATCCCAGGGGAGTTTCCCGAACTAGAGGTGGCGATCGCCTGTGGGACGGGCACCTACATCCGCTCGATCGCCCGTGACCTGGGTGCCCTTCTGGGCATTGGAGGAACACTGGCGTCTCTGCTGCGGACCGAAAGTAGCGGTTTTTTGCTGGAAAACAGTCTGACGCTGGAGGAGTTGGAGACGCAGGTGCAGAGGGGAACGTTTCAGGCGGTGGATGGGGCGATCGCCCTCCCGCATCTAGACACCATTACGCTAACGGGCGATGAAATCAAACGCTGGTTGCAGGGGCAGAAAATTGCGCTCTCGGAGAGCGATCAGACGATGGTGCCGCTGCGGGTAATGGATGGGGTGCAGTTGTTGGGAATTGGGCAGCGGGTGCAGATTGGTCATGACTATTTTTTGGCTCCGCTGTTGGTGTGGAATTAAAGGCTATTCTGGACAATTCACGTTTGGTCGGTTGAAACTGGAGTCATGACCGTCAAAAACCATGATTTCAGGTAAACCCATGGATAAACGGACTGAATGGATGGACACCCAGCAACGTGCTTTGTACGAGAGAATTCAGGCATTCTCGCTGGATCAGGACGAGGCTAAATTGACGTTTACCCGCAGGCTGGCGAGAGACAACGATTGGTCAATGAGCTACGCTCGACAGGTTGTAGAAGAATACAAAAGATTTGCGTTTCTTGCAGTTACGGCAGGGCATCCTGTCACCCCATCCGATCAGGTGGATCAGGCGTGGCATTTGCACCTGAGCTATACGCGCTCCTACTGGCAGGACTTCTGTCCCAATGTGTTGCAGACCTCACTGCATCATGAGCCAACGCAGGGTGGTGCGGCGGAGCAAACCAAGTTTGACCAGTGGTATAACAAAACACTGGAGAGCTATCGGCAATTTTTTGGTGAGCCTCCCGTGGAGATCTGGCCGGATGCGAGCGATCGCTTTGGTCGAGACCTGCACTTCCTTCGAGTCAATACTCAGCAGAACTGGGTGATTGCGAAACCCTCCTGGAGGACGGTTCAACAAAATGTTTCTTACCTCACCCAAATCATCCATAGAAACAATCCAGTCAGACAATTCCCGATTCTGGCGGTTTCGTTTTTGCTGTCATTGGCGATCGCTGGCTGTCAGCTCAACAGCTCCATTCCCAATCCGCTGAATTTCACAGCCGCAGAATTTTTGGTTTTCTATCCGCTCCTGACGTTCATTGCCATTCTGATTGCTCTGCGACTGCGCCACCTGTTGCGTCTGCCCGTTAATGAAGGCGGGCAATTCT
>JBIKWV010001012.1:0-2591 GCA_044356135.1 Elainellaceae cyanobacterium | reverse complement strand
CAGGCCGCTGTTATCCATAAATACTACGTGGCGCATATCGACGACCAGATGCCTTGCGCCTGACTCCAGCAGATCATTCACCTTGTACAGCAATTCTGGAGCAGAACTCGCACTAAACAGCCGGCTTCGTGGCACAAAGACATGGGTCGTAGTTGGCATACAGTCACCACCGCTGATATCGACATCCTACCCGACAGAAGCTTTGCCAGGGGGAGAGGGATCTCCCCTAATATTCCCACCTACCAGTCGTCGTCATCGTACAGTGGTGATTTCTTTCCTTCCCCGTAAGTAGAACCCGACTCCGCAGCTTTACGAGTGGGCTGGAGATACACCTCGTAGGGCGATGGCGGCACCAGTTCGAGCTGAGGGGATGGACGTTTGGGCTTCACCCGGCGACGACGCGACACACCTTCCTCTGTCGTCTCCTCCGCCACAACCTCATATAGCACCGCCTGTTTATCCCCCTGCCCCTTCCGCAACACCCGCCCCAACCGCTGAATGTACTCCCGACTGGAACCCGTTCCCGACAGGATAATTGCAACCCTGGCGTCGGGCACGTCCACCCCCTCGTTCAGAACATGAGAAACCACCAGCGTTTGATAGACACCCTCTCGAAACTTTTGCAAGATCTCGTGGCGTTCCTTCACGGGCGTCTGATGGGTGATGGCGGGAATTAAAAACTGCTGCGAAATTCGATAGACGGTGGCGTTGTCATTGGTGAAGACGATGGTGCGTTCGGGGTAGTGCTGTCCCAGCAGGTCGGCTAGAATCCGCAGTTTTCCTTCGGTGCCGAGGGCGATCGCCCGTGCCTCCCGGTGCGCCAGCATCGCCCTTCGTCCCGCCTGAGACTGTGCGCTGACCATGACGAACCGCTGCCAGCCATCAATGCTGCCCAGGCGAATGTTGCGCCGTTCCAGAAAGTCATTGCGCGTCTGAATCAGGGTGTTATAGCGATCGCGCTCCTCCTGAGACAGTTTCACCTTGATCTGCACCACCTCATGGTTGGCCAACGCCTGCCCTGCCAGATCCTCCGCCGTGCGGTGATACACCACCGATCCCAGCAAAAAATCCAGGTCGGTGTGGCGACCATCGGTGCGGTCGGGGGTGGCAGTAAGACCCAGGCGATAGGGGGCGATCGAGTATTCGGCGATCACCCGGTTGAAGTCGCTGGGCAGGTGGTGGCACTCATCGCAAATTAGCAAGGCGTATCTGTTCCCCAGCGTTTCTGCATGGATAGCGGCGCTGTCGTAGGTGGCAACGAGGATGGGGGTGCGATCGCGCGATCCACCCCCCAGCAATCCCACCTCCACATCAGGGAAGGCTGCTAGTAGATGGGCGTACCACTGGTGCATCAAGTCCAGGGTTGGCACCGTGATCAATGTGCTGCGGGGTGTAGCCTGCATCGCCATCTGGGCCAGGTAGGTTTTACCTGCCGCCGTTGGCAAAACCACAACCCCCTTTCGCCCTGCCCGTGTCCACGCCTCCAATGCCTCCCGCTGATGGGGGTACGGCTCTCGCTCCAGGCTGGCCGCCATCGTCAATCGTTCAAATCCCCTGGCCTGGTCTTCAAAGTTCGTGCCTTCTGCTTGCAACGTCTCTACCAGCGTCCGATACTGGATCGCCGGAATCCGAAACCGCTCTACCCGGTCATCCCAGGTGGCGAAGTCCATCCAGGCTTTGCCCCTGGGCGGTGGGTGCAGGATCAATGTTCCCCGGTCAAACTTCAGGGTAGGCGTGCGGGGCATAGGGGAGCGTGCGGGGCAAACCGTTGGTAGATGGTGCGTTAGCGACAGCCTAACGTATGAATGCTTTGTGCTGCACAGGTTACGCAGGGCTACCCCATCCTACAATTTCGCGTTCCCGATGATCCCATTAAGCCGTAGACTAAAGAATGCTGATTTTTTACTGCCTAGCTGGAAGACACCTGTGCGTAAGATTGTTGTTGCCGGAAACTGGAAAATGTACAAGACCCGCGCAGAAGCAATGGAATTTCTGCAGGGGTTCTTGCCTCACCTGACGGAAACCCCCGAAGCGCGGGAGGTTGTGGTGTGTGTGCCATTTACCGATCTGGGGGTGTTGTCCAAAAACCTGCACGGTAGTCGCATCATGCTGGGGGCGCAGAACATCCACTGGGCGAAAGAGGGAGCCTTTACGGGTGAAATCTCCGGGGCAATGCTGGTAGAACTGGGGGTGCGCTACGTAGTTGTCGGTCACAGCGAACGGCGGCAGTATTTCGGAGAAACCGATGAGACAGTGAACCTGCGGCTGAAAGCAGCACAAGCCTGTGGTCTCATACCTATTCTCTGCGTGGGGGAAACCAAGCAGCAACGGGATGCAGGGCAAACCGAAGCGGTTATTTTTGCGCAACTTGAGAAAGACCTGGTGGAGATTGACCAGTCTCGTCTGGTGATCGCCTACGAACCCATCTGGGCGATCGGGACGGGGGACACCTGCGAGTCGAAGGAGGCCAACCGGGTCATTGGCCTGATCCGCAGTAAGCTCACCAATCCCAACGTCTCTATCCAGTACGGTGGCTCTGTCAAACCCGACAACATCGATGAGATTATGGCTCAGCCTGAAATTGACGGCGC
>JBIKWV010001010.1:0-2593 GCA_044356135.1 Elainellaceae cyanobacterium | reverse complement strand
AGTGAGCTGTTCTGGAAGATTATTATTCCTGGAGCCTTACCTTCGATTCTGGTGGGGCTGCGGTTTGCGCTGGGGTTAATGTGGATCGCCTTGATTGTGGCGGAAACGATCGCAGCGAATTCAGGAATTGGCTACATGGCCATGAATGCCCGCGAGTTCCTGCAAACCGATGTAGTGGTGCTATCGATTGTGCTGTACGCCCTGCTCGGCAAGTTAGCAGACGTGGCGACTCGTGCGCTGGAGCGCCATTTCTTGCAGTGGAATCCGGGTTATCAGTCAAATTAATCATGTTTCAGTGAGAGCAACAACAATGAGAGGAACCCATCTCCAGGTTTCAGATGTTCATAAATCCTTTGGTCCAGTACAGGTCCTCCAGGGGATTGATTTAGAGTTAGCGCCCGGTGAATTTGTGGCAATCGTGGGACGCAGCGGCTGCGGTAAAAGTACACTCCTGCGGCTGCTGGCGGGGTTGGACAAGCCAACCAGTGGCTCTGTTCTGCTAGATGGAAAACCGCTCCAGGGTTTGAATCAGGCGGCCCGCATTATGTTTCAGGATGCACGACTGCTGCTGTGGCAGAAAGTCCTGGAGAACGTCGGATTAGGGGTAAAGCAGAACGCCAGGGAGCGCTCACTATGGGCACTGGAGCAGGTCGGCCTGAACGAGAAAATTTACCACTATCCCTCTGCCCTTTCGGGAGGCCAGCGGCAGCGTGTTGCTCTGGCGCGGGCGCTGGTCAGCCAGCCTCAGTTGCTCCTGCTGGACGAACCCCTGGGTGCTCTGGATGCCCTGACTCGAATTGAAATGCAGCGGTTGATTGAAACCCTGTGGCAGGAGGAGCAATTTACCACGCTGCTGATTACTCACGACGTGGAGGAGGCTGTAACGCTGGGCGATCGCGTGGTTCTGATCGAAAACGGCAGAATTACGATGGATCTCCCCATCAATCTTCCCCGCCCCCGACGACGGGGTGACCCGGTGTTTGCAGAATTGGCAGAGCGGGTGCTCGATCGGGTTCTGATCCCCGAAAAAAAGAATTCGCTGGCCTACGCCGTAGAAGGCTGACCAGCGCAAGCTGCTGAAGAGAAGCAGAGCGGTGGCGTACTGCGTCACCGCTTTTCTTCGCTAAAGTACGATAAATCAAGCCATGAATCGCTGTTTTGGCCTATGGTCAGCTCTGTCGCTTTGGAACACGCTGCTTCTACGATTCCGGTGATTGATATTCATCGCCTGGTCGCTGGAGAGATCAATCGCACAGTAGCCCAACAAATCCACCGTGCCTGTCGCCACTGGGGGTTTTTCTACATCACCGGGCATGGGGTGAGCGAGAACCTGCAACAACAGTTGGAGCAACTCAGCCGTCAATTTTTTGCTCAGGACTTGCAGACCAAGCTGGCGATTCGCATGGCACTGGCGGGCAAAGCATGGCGCGGCTATTTCCCGGTAGGAGACGAACTGACCTCCGGGATTCCCGACCTGAAGGAGGGCATTTATTTTGGGGCGGAGCTGCCTGAAGACCACCCAATGGTGCGATCGCACACTCCCCTGCACGGCCAAAACCTGTTTCCTGAGAACATTGAAGGTTTTCGAGAAACCGTGCTGGAATACATGCACCAGATGACCCATTTGGCGCATACCCTTATGCGTGGTATTGCCCTCAGCCTGGGACTGGAACCCGATTATTTCGTAAACCGCTACACCACTGACCCCCTGGTTCTGTTTCGCATCTTTAACTATCCACCGTTCAATGCCAGCGCTCCCTCCCAATCGCTCTGGAGCGTCGGAGAACACACCGATTATGGATTGCTCACCATCCTGCGACAGGATGACTGCGGCGGTCTGCAAATTAAGGTGCAGTCCCAATGGATTGAAGCACCACCGATTCCCAACACGTTTGTCTGCAACATCGGCGATATGCTCGATCGCATGACGGGTGGGTACTATCGCTCTACGCCCCACCGAGTGCGGAATCAGACCGGGCGCGATCGCCTTTCCTTCCCCTTCTTCTTTGACCCCAACTTTAACGCTGAGGTCAAAGCCATTGAGCAATTCACAGTGATGCAGGACGACAAGGAGGAACGCTGGGACCACGCCAGTGTCCATGAATTTCAGGGCACTTACGGCGATTATGTTCTAGGCAAAGTGGGCAAAGTGTTTCCCGAATTGCGACAGGAAGTCCTGTGATTTTTCTGCAATTTCCAAAATTGTGATCTGGATGCTTGATCTGACCGAGAAGCCTGGTTCATACTGCCCTCATAAACTACGGTAAATCTATCGATATTTAGATGATTTCCACTCAGTGAGGCAAATCCTATGCCTGAACCGCGCTACGGGATCTGGATTCCAGTTTACGGGAACTGTGGGGCATTACATCACCCGCAAGAGCCGCGTGATGCCAGCTACAATCGGGCTAAACACCTGATCCAACTGGCAGAAGAATGTGGGTTTTCTACCACGCTGATCGCCCAGCATCTGATCAATCCCAGAAATTCTGAACTGGACCAGCTTGAGACCTGGACGGCTGCCGCTGCCCTGGCAGAAGCCACCCATCGGATTGAAATTATTGCAGCGATCAAACCCCTCCTGTTTCATCCG
>JBIKWV010001011.1:0-2593 GCA_044356135.1 Elainellaceae cyanobacterium | reverse complement strand
AGTCTGGTGTTTGAATATTTTGCTCTGCTGATTTTGACCAGAAATCCTGTCAGGTTTTATTGCGGCGTTGCTTAATTCAGGGATGATTTTTTGTAGAGAGCCGCGTTTGGCGCGGCTCTCTACAAAAAATCATCCTCCCAATCAGCAATGCCTTTATTGCTTCTAATGCAGGCAATTATGCCGCCTATGAAGGCACAAAGGCATCGAAACCAATTGCATTGCCTTTGTGCCTTTCTGACGAAAATCTGCGTTGAAATATTCGCCCTGTCAACTGATAAAAATGCAGTTTTCCATCCAACATCTCAACAAACGACAAGAACAAGCCATTGTCACAAATTGAATTTATTCCCCAGTTGCAGTGCTTCTCAAGCGCGTGAGGTACAAATTTTTGTTGAGAGTGGTCTTCAGGATCGCTCTCGACAAAAATTTGGTTTTAGCTCAGCGCGAAGCACTGGAAACGATTGGCCAAATGATTGCAACGATTTCTGTAGGAGAGGCGCATGAAGATTGCTGTAGCAAAGGAGCGAGACGCAGGGGAACGGCGGGTAGCGCTGGTGCCCGATGCGATCGCCCGATTGGTGAAACAGGGACTGGAAGTCTGGGTTGAGGCAGGCGCAGGAGAAGGTTCCTTCTTCTCAGATGCGGCCTATGAAGCTGCCGGAGCAAAGATCATCCACGACCGGGCACAGCTCTGGGGAGAGACAAACGTTTTGCTGAAGGTTACGCCCCCCCGCGAGTTTGATGGTCAGTCTGAGGTAGACCTGATCCGGGAGGGAGCCACCCTGATCAGCTTCCTCAACCCACTGGGTGACCCCAAAACCGTTGCCCGACTGGCCCAGCGGCAGGTAACTGCCTTCAGCCTGGAGCTGATTCCCCGCACCAGCCGCGCCCAGAGCATGGATGCCCTCTCCTCTCAGGCGGCAGTTGCCGGGTATAAGGCTGCGCTGATTGCTGCCGCCTCCCTGCCCAAGTTCTTCCCCATGCTGACCACCGCCGCCGGGACCATTCCCCCCGCGAAAGTATTTGTCATGGGGGCAGGCGTTGCGGGATTGCAGGCGATCGCCACCGCCCGCCGTCTGGGGGCCGTTGTGGAAGCCTTTGACATCCGCCCTGCCGTAAAGGAAGAAGTCCAGAGCCTGGGAGCCAAATTTGTTGAGGTCACCCTGGAAGAAGACACCGTTGCCGCAGGTGGTTACGCCAAAGAATTATCGGAATCTGCCCAGGAGAGAACCCGCCAGGTGGTCACCGAACACATCAAGCAGTCCGACGTGGTAATCACCACCGCCCAGGTTCCCGGCAAGAAAGCGCCGCTTCTGGTCACCGAAGACATGATCACCCAGATGAAACCCGGCTCCGTGATTGTGGATCTGGCTGCGGAGCAGGGGGGCAATTGCGCCTTCACCGAACCGGGCGGCACTGTCTTCAAAAATGGCGTTAGCATTATCGGCCCCACCAACCTCCCCTCCACCATGCCTGCCCACGCCAGCCAGATGTTCTCCAAGAACATGTTGACCCTGCTGCTGCACCTGATCAAAGACAACAAACTCCTGCTCAACTTTGCTGACGACATCATCCACGATGCCTGCGTCACCTACAGCGGCGAAGTGGTGAATGAGCGGGTGAATCAGGTGTTGGTACGGGAATTGCAGGGAATTGGAGGATAGAAACATGCAAGAAATCATTACTGCGCTCGTCGTCTTTGTCTTAGCCTCCTTCGTGGGCTTTGAGGTGATTAATAAGGTGCCGCCGACGCTGCATACGCCGCTGATGTCAGGATCCAACGCGGTTTCCGGGATCTCGGTGCTGGGGGCGTTGATTGTGTCGGGCACGGGGAACGTGACGCTGGCCAGTGCGCTGGGTGTGATCGCGATCGTGCTGGCCATGATCAATGTGGTCGGTGGATTCCTCGTCACCGATCGGATGCTGCAAATGTTTAAGAAGAAAGAGGCCAGGAGCTAAGCCATGAATGAGGTTTTACTGTCGGGGATTCAACTGAGCTATCTGGTGGCGGCATCCCTGTTTATTTTTGGTTTGAAGCAGATGAGTTCCCCGGCGACCGCACGGCGTGGCAATCTACTGGGGGCGATCGGGATGTTGGTGGCGATCGTGGCGACTTTGCTGGATCAGGGCATCGTTAGCTACTGGCAGATTGCGATCGGGGTGATTGTGGGTTCGCTGCTAGGAACCGTGATGGCCTACAAGGTCGAGATGACCGCCATGCCGCAAATGGTGGGTCTGCTGAACGGTCTGGGTGGTGGTGCTTCAACGCTGGTGGCCGTTGCTGAGTTCTGGCGGCTGCGCAACTTGCCAGAGGCGATTCTCCTGGATAGCACGGTCACCATTATTCTCAGCATTCTCATTGGTGGCGTTACTCTCACTGGAAGCCTGATCGCCTTTGCCAAACTCCAGGAGTTAATTACGGGCGCACCCATCATCATTCCGTTCCAGCAGGTGGTCAGTATCTCTCTGCTGGTAGCGTTCCTGGCGGGCAGCGTTTACCTGGGCTTTGAGTCCAAAAACCTGCCAGTGTTCCTGGGACTGGTGGCGATCTCCCTGATTCTGGGCATTTTCTTCGCCAACCCCATCGGCGGTG
>JBIKWV010001085.1:0-9459 GCA_044356135.1 Elainellaceae cyanobacterium | reverse complement strand
GGTTGGCAGAAGATGAATTAGACAGCGAGGCGATCCACTGGTTCCATGGACCGTATCAACCAGGTCGTACGATTAAGCAATCTGCATTGACCGGACGGATGGGACGGATTGGTCGGATCTGGCATCGGATGTATCCTCGATTCCGCAGAACTCAAAACAGCGAAGGTAACTCTATCTGGACGCCCACCGATAATTATGCCGAGTTGCTCACGATTTTTCCAAGAGGCGTCGGTAATGACCAGGAAACGGTGAATCGTTTTCTTCAATTTCTGGATCAGGAGACTGAGTTCAAGCAACTCTGGTAGAGGTTTCAGGTATGAATGTGTGGCTGGTTACGACAGGAAGTAGTGATGTTCAACTCTCTAACAAAGATGGTTGGCATGACTGGTGGCAGGCGGTTAAGAGTCGCCTTTATCGATTGCGGTTTGAACCTAGTGAGGCGATCGCCGAAGATGGAGAGTATTATCGTCTTCCGGCCAGAGTTCTTGGGATTGTTGATGAACAGTTGTCTGAGCGGGTACACTCGCATCTGGCCTTTCCGCTTCTGCAAAATTTTACGCAAGCGCTGAAAGAAAAGAATATCCCAATCAATGAAATCATTGTATTAACCAGCGATCAGGAAAATATTTTTTCTGAAGCGCAGCGGGAATCAAAGCAATGCCCCTACTGGCAAGATACCTGCCAGATCTACCCAATTCTGGAGCGCTATTTCAGCAAACACTTTCCAGCGGCTGTGGTCAAATCGCTGCCGCTCAGGCCCGAACAAACCCATCAAGGGTTAGACAACTGGGATGAAGTTCTGAACTTGGTACAGCAGGAATTTGCGGCTCTAAGTTTTGAAACAGACCCACACACGGTCTACGTCAGCCACCAGGCGGGAACTCCAGCGATCTCTTCGGCTGTACAGTTTACTAGCCTGGCGAGGTTTGGCGATCATGTCAAGTTTTTGGTCAGCAACGAAAAGGATAAAACCCTCACCCGTATTGTCGAAAGTTCTGCTTACTTGAAAGGTCTTAAACGAGAGCAGGCCAAAAAGATTCTGGATAATTATGATTATCCAGGTGTTGGCAATTTGGTGAAAGACGATTTTAAGGACGAAACTCAAATTTTGCTAGAGGCAGCGCTGCAGTGGAACTTCGCGAAGTTTGATGATTTTGCTGATAGGCTGGAGACGTTATCGACCAAGGAGTTACAGTTCATTGCTCAGGCAGTAAAAGAGCGTAGATTATATTGGTGGTGGACTGCTTATGAAGCAGCATATTTGGCTTGGGTACGATTGAAGCAGGGGAATATCGTGGAAGCTTTTTTTCACGGTTTTCGAGCCATTGAAGGAGCATTTTCTAATTGGGGCAAAAAAGAATTTTCAGATTTTGTCAAGGTTGAGAACGAGCGTATTTTCTTGCAGCCTTCAATTCTCCAGGCTTCTAATGACTATTTTGAAGGTGCAAAGTTTAAGCCAGATGGAACTCCTAAAAATAGCCTTGCCAAACTCAAGAAAAAACTTTTTGATATAGAAGTAAGATTGCAAGATATAAAAGCGAGTGATCAAAAACCCAAAGGACTCCTTCTATCTGGTGAAGATTTGTACACTTTGTTCAGATCTCTAAATCCCGATTATGAAGCGTCAGGGTTAATCAGATTCTGGAATGCCGAGACGGGAATTAGTGAGAAAAGAAATAAAATCTTTCACCAGTTACAAGGTTTGTCAAAAGCTGACCTTTTAAGAGACTGGGAAGTCAATAGTCTGGAGGAATGGGAGCAGTGCCTCCTGCGCTATCTTAATTTTATTGCGAAAGAAGATCTCCCAACACTTAATAAGCTGCCTCAAGAATTTTTATCTCTGAAGGAAGCTAGTTTGATAGGGCAAGTTCACGGCCAGTTGAAAAGTGCAATCGCCCGTCTCTAGGAGAGGTTATATGGGTTTCAATCACTTTTCCTTTCTGCTTTCAATTTGCAACTCTGATCAACCAGAAAAGTGAACACTACGGGAAGCACAATTTGATCAATGCCAAGCATTATTCTCTCTTTCGTCGGACAACAAGACCCTGTATCAGATACGACCCATGAAGATGGCTCGATTGTCAGTCTGACTCGCCATCTAGTCGCCGGGGGGCAACCGATTAAACAAATTTTGCTGCTCTATACTGCTGGAACCCGGGAGCGGGCTGAATTGACGAAGGGGTGGTTAATGGATGCCCCGTTTCACCTGCCTGAAGCCACGATTCAGTTGTTCCCCACTGGAGATCAACTCTCAGAAGACC
Organism: Elainellaceae cyanobacterium; assembly: GCA_044356135.1. GTDB lineage: Bacteria > Cyanobacteriota > Cyanobacteriia > Elainellales > Elainellaceae > CAZVXA01. Next base: position 7,198 of record JBIKWV010001085.1, on the reverse strand, counting down.
CCGTCAACCTGTTGATGGCGGTGATGGCAGCACGGCAGGGACTGGCAAAGGCGATCGCCCACAAAACTGATCAAGACATCCTGGAATTCAATGCTTCCTCGGGGACGCCTGTGATGAAGTCGGCGTGGAACCTGTTGCAGGCAGCAGGCTATGCACCCAATAGCCGGGTCTGGCAGGTGCGAAACCCACAGGAACAGCAACCCCATCAGGCTCGCGTCTTTCAGACGAATGTACAGGTTTTGCGACAGGAGTTGGATGCGAGGGTGATTCGGCAGCAGTTGCAGAATTACGATTACAGCGGTGCTCTGGCAACCCTCCAGGCATCTGGGCTTTCAACGCCATTTTTGAGGGCGTTTTTGCGCTACGGTCATTGTCGGCGATCGCTTGACTTCAGACGGGCACAGGCGGCGATTGCCCCGATTCTTTCTGCCACCCATACCCGCTGGCAGTCAGCGATTGAGATCCTCCTGCGCAAGGATCAGAAGGCTCTGCTGCAAGAAGCGTACTTCAATGCAGTGGTGGAACTGAAGACAGAACAGTATTCTAATTTTCTCGTTCGGGTTTCCCAATTTCAGGAGCAGGCATCGAAGTTACTGGTTACTTACTTTCTGAAGCAGCAACCGTCTCTACCGCGATCGTTTGAGGGAAGCCAGAATTTTTGGGAAGATCTGCGCCACCTTCGACCTGATCTGGCACGCTTCTTGAGTGCGTATCAATACAAAAACTATCCACTCCGGCTGGATGGTTATCTCAACCGTCCTGTCATGTTGGCAATTCTGACGTATGCGGAGTCTCCCAGTCTGGAAGCGTTACAGGCGCTCAACACATACTGTGAACAGCGCAACCAGTATATCCATCATTTTGAAGGAGTTTCAGAGTTGGAGGGGGTAAACGATGTGTTGAGGGCAATGCGACAGGTGTTGGCGAATTTGGGGCAAACCGATTTCACCAATCCGTTTAATCTTTTGAATGAAGAGATTTGGCGATCGCTCAATTCAATATTGATTCCGCTTCAGTAGATATTCATCTGCAAATTATGCTTGTTCTCTCTCCCCGCACTGCCGTTGTGCGTAATCTGGCGGTTGCCGTTGTCAATGGAGCGATCACCCTGATCATTTTGCTGATTGCACCGTTGGGGTTGATGGCTGTGGTGATCAATACGCTGCTGATCACCGCCGCAAGTTATGCGACGGCAACAGCTAGCGATCGCATTCTTCTGTATTTAGTCGGAGACCCACACTCTCCGCAGTCGCTCCGCGCTCCCACTTCAGAGCTAGAGCATCGCCCACCCGATGATCTGGAACGGCGCTAAGCTCTAGGGGTTATTGATTGTGCGATCGCTGTATGTGTCGCAGCAGGGGTGTTCGCTGTCGCTGAAGCAAGAGCAAATTGTTGTACAGCGAGGGCAGGCTGTTCTGGACACCGTTCAGTTGCCGCTTTTGGATCAAATTGTGATTTTTGGGCAGTCGCAGGTGACGACTCCGGTGATTCGGACCTGCCTACAGCGGGATATTCCGATTCTGTACCTGTCGCGTCTGGGGTATTGCTACGGACGAGTGCTGTCTATTGAACGGCGTTATCGCTATCTGGCCCGTCATCAACAGATGTTATCTCCATCGGAACAACTGGGGGTAGCTTGTGCGATTGTACAGGCGAAACTGAAAAATAGCCGGGTGTTGCTACTGCGGCAGCAGCGACGACAGCCCACCGAGGGGATCGCCCAATCGATTCAACAACTTCAGTATTTAGCGGAACAGGTGCCGCACACCACTGCAATCGATCGGTTGATGGGTCTGGAGGGTGTGGGAGCCGCCAGTTATTTTCGTGCCTTTGGCGATTGTCTGAGTCCTCCAGAGTTTGTATTTACAGCCCGAACTCGGCGTCCTCCCGGCAATCCGGTCAATGCTCTGCTGAGTTTTGGCTATCAGGTGCTCTGGACACATCTGCTCACCTTAATTGAGGTGCAGGGTTTAGACCCCTATTTTGGATGTTTGCATCAGGATAATGACCGCCATGCGACGCTGGTGTCAGATTTGCTGGAGGAGTTTCGGGCGGCGATCGTGGATTCGTTGGTGCTGTATCTAGTCAATCGACGCATTGTTGATGTCAATCAGGATTTTGAATATCGAGATGGGGGCTGTTTTCTCAACGAAAGTGGTCGGAAGAAGTATTTACGAGTCTTTGTTCAGCGGATGGAAGAAATGCTGACGATTAATGAGCGGCAGCAACCTCGCTGGGAGCTGCTGCATCAGCAGGTGAAGGCGTTTCGGCAATTTGTCTATAACCCAATGGTGGGCTATCAGCCTTACGTGATTCGTTGAAGGCGCTGTTTTATGTAATCACGTATGATATTCCGTGCGATCGGCGACGGCAGAAGGTGGCTCATCTGTTGCAGGGGTATGGTCGTCGGGTGCAGTGAAGTGTGTTTGAGTGTGTGCTGACAGCCGCTCAATATGCAGAACTGCGTCGCCGCCTGCAGGTTTGTATTCATCCCACGGAGGATAATCTCCGATGTTATCCATTGTCGGGGCATACACTGCCACAGGTAGAGGTATGGGGGGAACCCTCAATCCCCCAGGTGCCGGGTTCAACGATTATTTGACCTTGCGAGGGATAGCAACAAGCGTTTGTCTCTCAGCTTTTTCGTGATGAGCCTCGATTGGGCTTCCTGTAAAGGTTTTGGGGTGATGATGGAGGTTAACAGTTGCTTTGGAGCTTGCGGTCTTTGTTACCCCTCGCAGGACTGGTCTAAAACCCGCTTCTGTTCTATCATTGAGAGTGGTACTGTCCTCACTCGCTGAGGAAACCAATTGAATGGAAACGTGCTGAATTCGGCAGGTTGAGCCAGGATTACCTCAAATGTCCTCACTCGCTGAGGAAACCAATTGAATGGAAACACTGTCAGTCGCCTGACAGCTAGAGTAGTGTTTGGAGTTGTCCTCACTCGCTGAGGAAACCAATTGAATGGAAACTAGTGGATAGAATTGCCTTGATCCTCTAGGTACCGCACGTGTCCTCACTCGCTGAGGAAACCAATTGAATGGAAACAGGATGGGAATGGAGTGAACTTAGCCCGCTTGTAAGCGCTCGTCCTCACTCGCTGAGGAAACCAATTGAATGGAAACTGGAGTATTCTGCCCACCAGGTTTCTAACTCCTCGAAGTCCTCACTCGCTGAGGAAACCAATTGAATGGAAACCTTCAGCCTGCAGGTAGGTGTCAATGATTGCGGGGTCAAGTCCTCACTCGCTGAGGAAACCAATTGAATGGAAACGAACTGGTTCAGGGTGCAGCTGACATAGACACCTTCCCAGTCCTCACTCGCTGAGGAAACCAATTGAATGGAAACCCATACTGCTTCTTGGCATTGTCCATCAACATTTGCTGGTCCTCACTCGCTGAGGAAACCAATTGAATGGAAACCGATCGCATACTTGCTCATGGGGGACTCCTGGGGGTACGTCCTCACTCGCTGAGGAAACCAATTGAATGGAAACCCGTCTACCGACTCCCCGGCCTGCTTCTTGAAATCCTCAGTCCTCACTCGCTGAGGAAACCAATTGAATGGAAACTCTCTGCGTGGCTCATCGCCTGGGCCTACCCTGAAGTCCTCACTCGCTGAGGAAACCAATTGAATGGAAACAGTGCCACTCTTCCCGTCCCAGGATTGCGGAAAGAGTGTCCTCACTCGCTGAGGAAACCAATTGAATGGAAACGAGCTTCCCCAGTAGGGGACATCTCCCATGACTTTTTGAGTCCTCACTCGCTGAGGAAACCAATTGAATGGAAACTTGAGAGGTGGAGTATTCTGCCCACCAGGTTTCCAATTCCTCGAAGTCCTCACTCGCTGAGGAAACCAATTGAATGGAAACATGCGCTTCATAAGGGGCAGCGCCTTTTCTTTTACTTGGAGTCCTCACTCGCTGAGGAAACCAATTGAATGGAAACAAGAGAGCGCAAGGCTAACTCTCTGCTCTGGAATGCCGTCCTCACTCGCTGAGGAAACCAATTGAATGGAAACGCACTGCAGTCTGGGAAGGATCAAAGCTCAGTTGGATGGTAGTCCTCACTCGCTGAGGAAACCAATTGAATGGAAACAGCTTGTGGTCAGGTTGCCACTCCATCATTTCTTCAGCAGGTCCTCACTCGCTGAGGAAACCAATTGAATGGAAACCTGCTAGGCGCACTACCTCACCCCGGTTCATCGCCTCGGCGTCCTCACTCGCTGAGGAAACCAATTGAATGGAAACTGCCTTCTTACCGCTCCTCTGCCACTTAGACTTGGTTTTGTCCTCACTCGCTGAGGAAACCAATTGAATGGAAACCAACGGGCGAACCGCGTTAGTCGTAATGATCACAGTCAAGTCCTCACTCGCTGAGGAAACCAATTGAATGGAAACGTTGTCTAGTACCGTTTCGCCTTCGTTAGTGTAGGTGCGAGTCCTCACTCGCTGAGGAAACCAATTGAATGGAAACCCCGACGATACTTACTCGAAGGATTGTCCAGAGGGTGCAAACGTCCTCACTCGCTGAGGAAACCAATTGAATGGAAACGCTGCACCAAAACCGCTGTCTGGGTATTGATTATCAGATTGTCCTCACTCGCTGAGGAAACCAATTGAATGGAAACCTGTCCTGTCCCGTAGTAATACCGGCGCTTGTCTGTATTGGAAATGAACGGTCCTCACTCGCTGAGGAAACCAATTGAATGGAAACTCACTAGATTGTTGTCGCCCTCAGAGAGGACTTGGTAAGTCCTCACTCGCTGAGGAAACCAATTGAATGGAAACATTAATTAGAGCTCTCTTGATGCTCTAAGAACTAAAAGGGGTCCTCACTCGCTGAGGAAACCAATTGAATGGAAACGAGTTGAGGTTGGGGGGCATGTTGCCGCCTTTGGATAGTGGGTCCTCACTCGCTGAGGAAACCAATTGAATGGAAACGCCTTCTGAGCGGCCTGCTCAGCAGCACTGGAGGTGAGTCCTCACTCGCTGAGGAAACCAATTGAATGGAAACCTCATCCAGGTCTTTGGGCAAGCATTTGGTAGCAGCAAGGTCCTCACTCGCTGAGGAAACCAATTGAATGGAAACCTGGAGGAGATGTGATTATGTGCAGCACTCTGGAAAGTCCTCACTCGCTGAGGAAACCAATTGAATGGAAACCCTGATTTTCCTTAAATTAAATAAAGGAGATACTGTGGTCCTCACTCGCTGAGGAAACCAATTGAATGGAAACATTCTTGCTGACTCTGAATCCTCTGAAGCTGGGCTTGAGAGGTCCTCACTCGCTGAGGAAACCAATTGAATGGAAACTCAGTGATCTCGCCCTTACGGAACTTCACCTGACGCAGCTGTCCTCACTCGCTGAGGAAACCAATTGAATGGAAACATAACCACCTGGATCACGCCAGCACCAGCACCTGATTGGGTGTCCTCACTCGCTGAGGAAACCAATTGAATGGAAACTCTTTTTGAGGAACTCGGCCGTGTGTTCAACATGGGTTGTCCTCACTCGCTGAGGAAACCAATTGAATGGAAACCTGACCAGACTACCAGTTCTGGGTTATCCAGAGATGTCCTCACTCGCTGAGGAAACCAATTGAATGGAAACAGATCCCACATAGATGAATGCAGTCAGGAACTTTGCATACTTGTCCTCACTCGCTGAGGAAACCAATTGAATGGAAACGCCTGACAGCTAGAGTAGTGGCGAGAGTTGCCTTGATCGTCCTCACTCGCTGAGGAAACCAATTGAATGGAAACTCGGTCAGCTTAGGATCAATTGCTGTTTCTTTAGCAGAAGGCAGGTCCTCACTCGCTGAGGAAACCAATTGAATGGAAACGCACGTACCCCTCCTGCCACTCAAAGCCCTCTGATGTCCTCACTCGCTGAGGAAACCAATTGAATGGAAACTGGTTGGTAAATACAGCGTTCACTGGTTGACCATAGATGTCCTCACTCGCTGAGGAAACCAATTGAATGGAAACGTAGTGGATAGAATTTCCTTGATCCTCCAGATAGCGTCCTCACTCGCTGAGGAAACCAATTGAATGGAAACGGCAAACCAGACATAGTTTACTGGGCAGTGATACTTGGTCCTCACTCGCTGAGGAAACCAATTGAATGGAAACTCAACGAATCCAGGTCATGAGACTTAGCTTCGTCAAACGTCCTCACTCGCTGAGGAAACCAATTGAATGGAAACCTCTTCTACCCACACATTGGAGTAGAACCAGTCCCAGGCAAGTCCTCACTCGCTGAGGAAACCAATTGAATGGAAACCTTAAAGACCCAAAGGATGTCCCTCAGATCTTGAAGTCCTCACTCGCTGAGGAAACCAATTGAATGGAAACCTGATTTCGTACTCGTAGTACTGCACACCTGACAGAGTTGTCCTCACTCGCTGAGGAAACCAATTGAATGGAAACCAATTGAGAACCTCCTGTTTTTTACGCAGCAGTTCTTGTCCTCACTCGCTGAGGAAACCAATTGAATGGAAACCTAGTAACGGAGATATATACAGTTTCTTCCATAACCTACGTCCTCACTCGCTGAGGAAACCAATTGAATGGAAACTCGCCAATGAGGTTGGCTACTTCATCGCTCTTGTTGGTCTGTCCTCACTCGCTGAGGAAACCAATTGAATGGAAACTAGATGCAACCTGATTCACTTAGCGGTTGTGAAGATGAGTCCTCACTCGCTGAGGAAACCAATTGAATGGAAACTAGTAGAAGAGATACTCCTCATCCTTACGCATTTCGTGTCCTCACTCGCTGAGGAAACCAATTGAATGGAAACTCCCCCTTTTTCTTTGAGTGCTCATCTACTCAAAGGAGGTGTCCTCACTCGCTGAGGAAACCAATTGAATGGAAACAATTCACCAAATAGGGGTTTGGTGACACGGCGACCATTGTCCTCACTCGCTGAGGAAACCAATTGAATGGAAACATATGTAGCCTACCCTTTGTAGCCTGTGTTGCTGGGATGGGGGTCCTCACTCGCTGAGGAAACCAATTGAATGGAAACAGCTTTCTGAGCAGCAGACTTCTCATTGCGGATCTTGAGGAGTCCTCACTCGCTGAGGAAACCAATTGAATGGAAACTTGTCAGGCAGCAGGCGGAAGCGTATACGGTGCTAACGTTGGTAGTCCTCACTCGCTGAGGAAACCAATTGAATGGAAACTATCGACTGCCACT
>JBIKWV010001009.1:0-2596 GCA_044356135.1 Elainellaceae cyanobacterium | reverse complement strand
CTTCTCTTGATTCTGCTGCCGCCAACTCTTCCAACGTAGACGGATTAACGTTGATCGTTCATTGCCTGACTTAGGACTGCTTGTGCATCAATCTGAACGGAGAGGATGAGAATTCGCAAAACCAGTTCTTCCACCGAGATTTGCAACTGTTCAGCCTGTTGCGTCAGTTTTTGCGCTAGATCATCGGGCAAAGTGATTGTAATCGTTCTGACCATGAATAGTCCTCAAACCTTGTTGCAGAGGCACTCCGTCTATCTTGCGTTGATGCAGATGCTATCGCACAAAATCTTATCGTCCCTCCCACAAACCTATCCATCCTGAATCATCAAGTATCGAACCAGAATGCTGATGAACTCACCTGCCTGCTGAGTCGGCTGGGGTCGGCTCCAGTCTCCGGGTTCGGCATAACCTTTGAGGTAGAGGCTGTAGATAGTGTGGGCGATCGCCCGTTTTGAACCATACAGAGCATGCTTAATCAGCTCCCGACTGGAACCCGACGGAGCCTCCCCCACATTTTGAACCTCAACATCAGACACAAACTCTTCCGCCATACAGCTCAATCCTCCAGAATTGCTTAATGCATAGTGCGTAGTGCATCAAGCGATTGAATTCATCTTAAGCCTGCTTGATGCATCGCGCAATAGGGAAAAGTGGATTTTTTGCAAAGGTGTGACGGTATGCTGGTCTATGCGTAGTGCATAGGTAGCGTCTTGAGATGATGGAACCCCAAGTGGCGGCGGGGTTAGTTGCTTTTGGCAAGTTGATCCGCAAAACCAGAATTGAAAAGAACTGGAGCTACCGCGAATTTGCGCGTCAGGCAAGCTTAGGTTCAGACTCGACTATCAAGAACTGGGAGCGGAACGCGATTCTGACGGATAAATTCCAGGAACCCAGCATCAGCAACCTGCGGAAGATTGCCCCTCTGGTGACCAATCCCTTAACGGGTGAACCGTTCAAGGCGATCGATTTGTTTCAGGTGTGCCAGGGGGAATTGCAGATTCCAGATGAATTGTTGGAATCGTAGAGGATTCGTGTCGTTTGATCGTTTATTCTACTTCCGCTTCAACAAACGCTTTGACGCTCTCGGCTACAACCGATGCAACGGGGTTCTTGAACACATAATCCAATAGTTGCTTCACCGCTTCTACGCCACCGGATTTGGCCGCATTCCCGAGCCTCTGACGAAACGTGGGGTTGCGTTTGGCCTCCCGTTTGATGGCTTCAACCTGGCGATCGCCCTCATTTTCATAGGTCTGCGACAGTTGGGAGAGCAGCGCCTGGATCTGGGCGGCGGCTTCGGCCAGGTCTTGTTCCTGGGCATAGTTATGCTGAATGCCAATCTGATCGCCCTGGATCGTCACGTCTCCAGTATTGATGTTGCCAACCTGCCGAATGTTAAAGGTGGGGGTATTTTTGGGGTTTTCTGTCATGAGTAGGTTTTGTTCGGGTTTACAAATCCAGACAAGTGCATCAATAATCGCCAATTGAACAATAGTTTCCTTGTCCCGTAGTACGGCCTCTCGGAGGACAGCGATCGCCTCCGGCACACCCAGGTGACCCAACGCAGTGGCAGCTCTGGCGCGAACCTGAGGATCGGTGGCTTCTAACAATAACTGAGACAGTGTTGCAATAATCCTTTGCAGGTTTTCTGGAGTTAGCGTCACTCCTCGCTCCTCACGCAGCAAAGGGTGTGAAGATGCGGCTGATTGCTTTAATGGCACTGAGACGAACAGTGTCATCTGGGTCACACAGCAAAAGTTCCATGAGTGTTTGCACAGGCTCCTGGCTTCGCAATTGCCCTAATGCCATTGCTGCATTCTTGCGAACGCTGGCGTTGGGATGGTGGACAGCCTGGAGGAGTCCGGGGATGGCTGATGCGTTTGCCATTTGACCGAGAGCGATCGCTGCACTCTCACTCATGTCTTGATTTTGATGCTCTAAAGCCTTTAGAAGTCCAGGGATTGCAGCTTCTGAGCTAATTTGGACAAGGACGTTCACCACTTTTTGACGAACTTCGCTACTGGGGTCTTCGAGTGCTTTCAACAACTCAGGAATCGCAGCTTCGCCACGAATTTGCCCCAGCACTGTGACGGCTTGCTGACGTACTGAAGCATCGCGATCATTCAGCAACTTGAGGAGTATAGGAACTACAGCATCATCTTTTGCTCGGCCTAACGCCTCTGCAAGACTTTGCCGGACAATTGCTGATGGATCTTCTACGGTCTCAAGAATCGCTTGAAAAGCCTGTACATCGTCAAACTGGCTGAGTGCCCACACCACGCTTCGACGCACGATCGCATCTTGATCGTGGAGCGCTGCCAGCAGATTTGGTAATAGCGATCGTTCCCCAATCTGCGCGATCGCCTCTGCTGCCCTCGCCCTTACCTCCGGTGCAGTATCGCTGAGGGCGTGGAGGAAGGTGTCTAAAACCATTTGATGGTACTCAGGGCTGAGAGTCATGATGGATGCTCCATTGACAGGCATATCTGAATAAAGTTAATTCTGATCAGAGTGTTTCATTGTGATGATTATTCTGAAGGCCAATTTGATCGCCTTTTTGAATATTAACGTTGCCAGTGTTCACATTTCCGACCGG
>JBIKWV010000095.1:0-9464 GCA_044356135.1 Elainellaceae cyanobacterium | reverse complement strand
TCGAGGCAGGTGTTTCACCTGCCCCTCCCACACCACCCATCATGCGGGTCTCCCCTCAAGGGACTTCCGTTGGGCGCGCAATGGGCGGTTCATGAAGATGCGCAAACAACACTGATGAACGAAGCGTATCCCTGGACTTTCATCCAGAGTTGACGAATTGATAGTAATCCCTGTTGCTCTAGCCATTCATTAATCATTCCCGTATGCGTCACCAGCGTCTTTGATAACCGCCAGTAGCCTTTTCGACTAATGCCCGTCAAAATCGCCTGACGCTTACTTGTCCCCAATTTGAGTAGACGGCTGATACGCGTCCTCAGTCTGCGCCACGGCTCGACTGAGCGCTCGCCGAAGTCTGTTTCCAATAACACATCCGTATCCGTCGCCTCAGCCATCCGTCTAACTCCTCCATTGGGGTGTAATGCTGGGAAATACCAAAGACGTTCGGCGAGTTCAGCTTTCGGCCCGAGCTCAAGCCGAGGGGTCGAGCTGTAATTCATCCACCCTCGCAAGTATCGGTTCAATCGTTGAATTCGCTCTAGCATCGAGACTCCCCAACTGCGTGAGGTTAACCCCCGAAGTCGGTGTTTGAAGTCCTTCAGCGCCCGGTCACTCACGAAAATCCGAATCCCCCGGAACGTAAACCCCAGGTATTCTAGTTCTTCGATCTTGACCACCTGGCTCTTCTCAGAGTTCACCTTCAGCTTTAGCTTCAAGCTCAGGTAACGGTTGATCTTCGCCATCACCCGTCGCCCTGCCCGTCTGCTTTTGACTGTGTTGTGCCAACTCACCCGGAGGTCTCAGCCTTCTATGACGTTTCTGTTCGTCGGCTCGTCGGTTTGCCGCTGGACTTCGGCGTGAGCTCAGTCGAACGCTTCCTCCAGCCCCCTCCTCGCGGAAACGCCCTTGCCTTAAGCTAGTGCAGCGAATAAATAGTTTTGCAAGGGGTGTGGGGGCGAGAGCAACCAAACCCCCTATGTTGCAAAATTTACTACTCGCAACACTAGTGGTTACGTCACTCGGAACTTTTGGGTTCATTTGGACGTTGGTTCCTCCACAGGGGACTTTCACCCCTTCAGATCACGCCCATGCTGGGCGTACACAATTGCGGTGCAACGGATTGAAGGAAACCGTTGGTGCTGAGTTCAATGCGATCGACAACCGCTGACCGCAACCGTTAGCCTTCGGGTTATTTGTAGGGGGCAATCGAAAGTTTATCTAAACAATGCGACGAAACGCGAAGAGTACCCGGGCGGGTACTGCACGACATGATCAGAGTCTTTAAAGTTAAGAGACAAGACGCTGGTTGACTGACAAAACATCGATTATCAACCCTTGAAACCCATGGCTGACAAGAATTATGGGCGAGATGACGCCATAAAGCGCTCTTGATTACCTCAAACTCTTGCTACAAAGAGCTTTGAGCAGCATCTAGGCAAGGTTTTGACAAGACGTTACCTACGTCTTTAACCACAATTCCTTTTGGAGAATAACAATGTCGATTTGGAACAGAAAAGATGTACTTATCCCCGTCTGGAAACGAGGCTGGTATGAGTTTCTGAAGAAGCGTTGCACCCAACGCATACTTATTGTGACCGACAATTCGGGATCGTTTGACCCAAGCAGTAGCACAGGTCTCACCGAGCTAATTCGCGTCTTGAAAGGCAGTGGAGATGTGCCTGCTGCAGTGCCAGCAACCGTGACAGAGGTATCGAAAGCATCGGGATTTAACTTTTCCACAGCATCTCCTGCCGTTACTACAGCTAACTACGATCAAGTCTGGCTGTTTGGATTCGCGTCTGGTGCGCCATCTTCAGACGCCAACGAAATTGGCGTGCTCGCACAGTTTATGGAGAGCGGCGGCGGTGTATTTGCAACAGGCGATCACAGCACTATCGGTCAGCCACTATGCGGCGCACTGCCTCGTATCCGTAAAATGCGTGAGTGGGCATCTGTACCAATGAGTGGGCCAACGCGTATTGATACGGTCAACAATCCTGGAATCGATGGCGTTGCGCGCAACTCTGATCAGAGTGATCGTTTCCCACAAACGATGTATCCATTACTTGATGCGAGCAGTGCGCCTCATCCATTGCTGCGTAGTCCAGCCGGTGCAATCAATGTCCTTCCCGACCATCCTCACGAAAGTGAATGCTATGCGCCGCGTGGTGCAAATCTCACCGGTAATTTTTCAGTCGCTGGTCTCGCGCCGTTTACAGAGTTTCCAACTGTCGGTGGGTTAGAGCACGGCCCGCAGCTTGTTGCCATCTCGATGTCGGCAAGTTTGAACGTTGATAAGGGTGCAGTCAACCCGCGCTGCTTTGGCGCTATTTCCGCCTATGACGGGCATCTTGCTAACAAAGGGCGGGTTGTCTGTGATTCAACCTGGCATCACTTCGTCAACATGAATCTGAATGCCGCTAATCCCTATGGCGAAAGCGGTTTGCGCGAAGGTATGCCGATCACAGCAAATTCGGCATACAAACAAATTCAGCGTTACTTTGCCAATATTGCAGACTACTTGACACCGAAGAATCGTAAGTGGTGTCGTATCTTTGACATCATTGCGGTTGAGCTATTTGACTATCCCATTTGGGAAGAGATTGTAGCGCTACCAGAACCACCTCGTCCTTTTCCAGATTTCTCAGAATGGCCTCGTGCTATTGAACTCGGCAAGCTTGTGAAGGCTTCTCTAAGTGAAAAACTTGGCACGGGGACTTTTGACGGACTGATTGAGGATATGCTCGATGTCGCAGAAACAGGCGAAGGGGTGCGATTCGCGCTCGACAATAATTTGCGTCTACTTGCGTCGCAGAATAGGGAGCGAAGCATGAAGCAATATGATGATCCAGTTGGAATCGAAGAGCTTAAGCTTGGATTAACTGGGCACGTCTTTTTCGCACTGAAGGCGCAATTACCCGATAATCCGGAAGAGCTTCCAAAGTACGCCGAGCGTCTGCATGATTCCGGTGCCAAGCTGCTTGGCGAAATTGTAGCGGAGGGGCTTGCAGAAGGAATCAAATATCGTGAGATGCGCTATCGTCAAGACTTGGAACTCATTAACACACTACGCTAACGGATCTTGCAATAGGGGTGTGTAGGGCAAAGTGGTTTGCCCTACACACCCCTATTGCAAGCAGAAACAAATCCACGGCAAGCCAAGTTGTCACACTGCTTGCTGGCAGTACAGGCTAACATACACACTGAGAGAACAAAGCTTGTGAGTTCACTCGAACGAGCCATCGAAATCGCCGCAAAGGCCCACCTCGGTCAGACGGACAAGGGCGGGGAGCCTTACATCTTGCATCCCATCCGGGTCATGCTCCGAATGGCCACGCTAGAAGAACGAATCGTGGCGGTGCTCCACGACGTCGTCGAAGACTCCGAATGGACGCTTGAGGCATTGGCGAAGGAGGGCTTCGCCCTCTCGGTTCTGACTGCCCTTGAGGCACTCACGAAGCTTCCCGGCGAAGACCGCATTACTGCGGCCCACCGTGCAGCGGCAAATCCCCTGGCCAGAGCGGTCAAACTGGCTGACAACGCCGAAAACTCCGACTTGAGCCGCATCCCAAATCCTTCGGCCAAAGATCTGGAGCGCCTGGAGCAGTACCGCCAGGTCCGCTTAATCCTGGAGTCGGCGGGTGCACAATAATGCGCCCTTACAGCGGACAATTCCACGCTGTCCGCACAAGTTGGACTATCTACTTTCTGGAATCGCCCCCACCCGCCATGTATCTCTAGAATGAAGGTAATCTATCTTAGAAGGATTGCAGCAGCTATGCCCAGACAACTGAAGCGGTGGGAGTCGCCCCGCCGGGAAGGGCGCAACGCCAAAGGCAAAGGCGGCAGCGCCAGACAGCGACAGATTCGCAAAAAATTCCAGAACCTGCGACAGCGACTCAAGGATTCAGACAACAGCAACGGGAGGGGAGAGGCTCATGAAGCGCTCCCCTCTTTGTTTTGTATTGCCTGTCAGCGGCGCGAAGCGCGACTGGCAGGCAATATCAAAAATTACATCTGCTGAAATTGCGACAGCAGCCATGCACTCACTTTCCCGTGGTTCATCGTGCGACTGCGACGAAGGGCTTCCTCCAACAGGGCAATACTCAGTCCCAACAACACCTGAGACTGATCAATGCGGTAACTTCCCCGGTTCTCGATCGCAAACGCCAGAATTTGCGCTTTCTGCACATCGTAAATCCAGTACTCGCGAACGCCTAACGCCTCGTAGAGTAACCGCTTCTCCCCAGTGTCATCCGGCAGCGAGGAGTAGGCAACTTCAATTACTAAATCAGGGGCAGGATAGGTATCGAGGTCAATAATCTTGGTTTCCCAGGGGATAAGTTCGGCATTGGTGCCGACATAGAAGGACACATCCGGTTGGGCATCCTCAAAGCCAGTTTTACGATAGGTGCAGTTATCGTGGCCGTCTAAGTCAATCCCTTTAATGCCAGCGAATAGATAGAGAGCGCCGATAGCAGAAAAGTGATCGCGCGAATGCGGATTGCCCAGTGGAGTCATCTCTAGCCTCATGTGCCCGTTGTAGTAGTAGCCCTTTGCCCCCTCATAGTCAGGGTCATCCAGTGCCCTGAGATACTCCTCCCAGGTAGCGGGCACCCACACATCGGTCAGTACAGAGGCTTGAGCCTGACTCATGGTTCCTGTGACTCCGGTGGATTTTGCAGTTCGGTCACCGCCAGCGGCTGACGGAGAACCGGGAGGCGATCGCCCCGAAAAATTTCCTCACTGGCCTCTCCGGCGGCAACAATCGCTTGAGCAATCACACGACTCACCACCAGACCTGCCAGAAACGGGATGGTGGCAGCACTCAGCAGCAGGTCAGATGGTTTGGGTTCACGGTTAGCGGCCATAGGGAATTAAGCGTTGCTGGGGATAAACTGTTGCAGACGCTCCCGAAATTCACCCTTCGGGTGAGCGCCCTTGACTTCTCCCACGATCTTAAACTCTCCTTCCGGTTCTTCGCAGAGGATGTAGGTGGGCCAGCCCATCTCAGCTTTATCGGGGTACTGAGTTAAGAGGATTTTGCGGTACTTGCGATAGGTGGCGGTGTCCTGCATCTTCACATCCACAAAGTCCAGACCCAGTTCCTGGGACACCTTCTGGTCGTAGAAAGACATTTTGTGGCAGAGACCGCAATCTTCGGAAGAAAACTTAATTACTGAGATCGTCATAAACCGTCGAGAAAGAACGTCCTTCTTGAGGGTGACAAACGGCGGGGGCGATCGCAACTGAACTTAGCAATTTGCCATAAAAAAGCGTCCGGAACAGATGCATTAGAATAGTGAGCAATTCAACGTTTGACGTTAGCACAATGATCCTACAGACCCAGGAGCCGCAGATTGAGCGGCCTGTTGTAGAACAGGTTGTCACGCTGCGCGGCGTGAGTTGGGAGCAATTTAAGGCGATCGCGGCCAATCTGGAAGAAGTGCGCGGTGTGCGGTTGACCTACCTCGACGGGGTGCTAGAAATTGTGTCTCCGATTGGAGAACTCCATGAATATGTCAAAAGCACGCTCGGCGTTCTGGTGGAAGCCTATCTGCGGCACTACAAAATCCGGCACTACCGATTGGGCGGCTTCACACTAGAAGCCCCTGGGTACTCCTCAGGCGAACCGGACGAGTCCTACTGCATCGGCACGAAAAAAGAGATCCCCGATATTGTGATTGAGGTCATCGTGACCAGCGGCACGATTAACCGAAGGGAGTTATTTCGCCCCCTCAAGGTTCCTGAAGTCTGGTTTTGGCGAAAAAAGCAGTTGCGGGTATTTTGCCTGATGGGTGACCAGTATGAGGAGCGCGATCGCAGCCAACTGCTGCCCGATCTCGACCTGAGTCTTCTGCTCAAGTATGTAGACCACCCCGACCAGTACGACGCAGTTCAAGAATTTTTAGCTCAGATCAGCAGGTAGGCGCGATTAAGCTCAAAACCCGAAAAGCTGTTTCGCCCGCTGCGCGGGCGAAACAGCTTTTCGGGTTTTGAGCTGGTAGCTAAGCTTTACAAATAGACCTCGGAGGTTTTTAGAAACCTCCGAGGTCTGGGCGACTTTACGCCTCATCCAGCGCCGCAATACCGGGCAGCACCTTCCCTTCCAGCAGCTCCAGGCTGGCACCGCCACCCGTAGAAATGTGGCTCATCTGGTCA
This sequence comes from Elainellaceae cyanobacterium, assembly GCA_044356135.1. Lineage (GTDB taxonomy): Bacteria > Cyanobacteriota > Cyanobacteriia > Elainellales > Elainellaceae > CAZVXA01. The sequence continues at coordinate 3,305 of JBIKWV010000095.1, read as the reverse complement.
GCCACGCCGACCTTCTCAACGGCGGCTACCGAGTCGCCACCACCAATGATGGTGATCGCGCCTGTTCCGGTGAGGCCAGCCAGGGTGTGGGCGATCGCCTCCGTTCCCTTGGCGAACTGGTCGATCTCGAACACACCCATCGGGCCATTCCAGATCACGGTCTTGCAGTCGGCCAGTGCGTCCTGGAAGACCTTCACGGAGTCGGGGCCAATATCCAGACCCATCCAGCCGTCGGGAATATTCTCCACGCTGACAGTCTGGGACGCAGCGTCGGCAGCAAACTTGTCTGCGACAACTACATCGGTAGGCAGCAGCAGTGCCACTCCTTTCTCCTTGGCCTTGGCTTCCAGCTTCGTCGCCAGTTCCAGGAATTCGTCTTCCACCAGGGACTTACCGACACTGAGGCCACGGGCTTTATAGAAAGTAAAGATCATGCCGCCGCCGATCAGCAGCTTGTCTACTTTCTCCAGCAGGGTTTCGATCACGGTGATCTTGCTGGATACCTTGGAGCCACCGATGATGGCTGCGAGGGGACGCTGGGGAGATTCGATCGCCCCCTGGAGGTACTGCAATTCTTTCTCGATCAGGTAGCCAGCTACCGAGGGACTCAGATACCTGGTCACGCCCTCAGTGGAAGCGTGGGCGCGGTGGGCGGTACCAAATGCATCGTTGACATAGAGATCCGCAACGGAAGCGAGCTGCTTGGCGAACTCAGGGGCGTTCTTTTCCTCTTCCGGGTGGAAGCGCACGTTTTCCAGCAGAATCACCTGACCGGGCTGCATAGCGGCAACCACACTGGCCACTTCTTCACCGATGCAGTCGGAGGGCTTGATCACCTCCTGGCCCAGCACCTCAGACAGACGCTTAGCAACGGGCGTCAGACGGTACTTATCCTCAACACCTTTTGGACGACCGAAATGGCTGCTGAGAATGACCTTTGCGCCCTTCGAGGTGAGGTCGTTGATGGTCGGCAGGGCGGCGCGGATCCGCGTATCGTCGGTGATGTTTCCCTGGTCATCGACAGGGACGTTGAAATCTGCCCGCACCAGGACTCGCTTCCCCTGTAAATCCGCTGCCGTCAGGCTGGCTACGCTCTTCTTAGACACGCTGAACCCCCTAAATGAGTTTTTATACCTATTGGTTGTTACTTATTGTAAAGCGTTTGGTATCTCAATAGACGGATTTTTTAATCAGGATTTTTAAGGAATTTTGCCAGAAAGGGAATTCCCTACCCAATCGCAGAGAGTTTCAGGCATGATCCAGACAGGGTGAATGTGTGCCCCTGTTTATGAGAGGCCCTTTGCCGGATTGTTCCCTGCGAACTCAACAACACCTATGTTTAAGACAGTTCTATTTCCTATCGACGATAGCCGCGAGTCCCGTGAGGCGGCTGATACGGTTGCTAATGTTGTGAAAGCGTTTAACAGTCGATTGATTGTGCTGTCTGTGCTGGAGAATTTGCCTGAAGGGAGAGAGCCAAGCACCAGCGAGGCCGAGATGAGTTCCCCCGAAGCAGTAGCCGAACTGCTGGAGAACGCAAAGACCCTGTTTGGCGATCTCGGCATTGCAGTCGATTTAATGGAGCGCGAAGGCAAGCCCGCCTTTACGATCTGTGATGTAGCGGATGAGGTCAACGCCGACCTGATCATCATGGGCTGTCGGGGACTGGGACTGACGGACGAAGGGGTCGCCGACAGCGTTACGAACCGGGTGATTAATCTGTCGCCCTGTGCCGTGATGATCGTGCCGTGAATTGACTGTGCTTACCTGCTCCCTGCGGCTCCGCTCAGGGAGCTGGATGGTTGGGGTCACTACAGGAAAAATCCGTAGAAAACCGCTCAGGGAGCTAGATGGTTGAGGCAGCGCACCGAATATCTGTGATCAACTCATCAACTCGGCTCTGAGTGCTGTTCCAGGAGAACATGAATCGAGCGCCGCCCAGGCCGATGAAGCTGTAGAACTGCCAGCCCTGCGATCGCAGGTACTCCACCACCGCTGGCGGAAGCTGCACGAACACCGCATTGGCCTGTTGGGGAAACATTAGCTCCACTCCCTCAATCTGCTGCACCTGCTGTGCAAAATATGCCGCACACTCATTGGCATGACGAGCATTAGTCAGCCAGGCTCCTGTTTCCAGCAGGCCCATCCAGGGGGCAGCGATAAACCGCATCTTGGAGGCCAGTTGCCCCGCCTGCTTACAGCGGTAATCAAAATCTGCTGCCAGGTCCTTGTCAAAGAAAATCACGGCTTCACTAAGAGCCATGCCGTTTTTTGTGCCACCAAAGCAGAGGACATCTACTCCAGATTTCCAGGTGACCTCAGCGGGACGGCAGTTGAGTGCGGCGATCGCATTGCTGAACCGTGCCCCATCCATGTGAACCTTCAGACCATACTGTTGGGCGATCGCCTGTATCCCCCGTAGTTCCTCCACCGAATAAAGCGTCCCCACCTCCGTAGCCTGAGTAAGGCTAATCACTTTCGGCCTGGGGTAATGGATATCCGTGCGTTTGGTGACAATGGTGGCGATCGCCTCCGGAGTCAGCTTGCCGCCCTGTCCCTTCCCCAGGAGCAACTTGGAGCCGTTCGAGAAAAACTCTGGTGCGCCGCACTCGTCAGTTTCAATGTGAGCTAATTCATGGGCGATCACACTGTGGTAGGACTGGCACAGCGAGGCCAGCGCCAGGGAATTGGCAGCCGTACCGTTAAAAACAAAGAAAACTTCGCAGTCAGTCTCAAACAGTTCCCGAAAAGCATCAGTCGCCCGCTGCGTCCACTCATCGTTGCCATAGGCGGGAGCGCTACCGTAGTTAGCTTTTTGCAAGTATTCCAGGGCTTCGGGGCAGATACCGGAGTTATTGTCGCTGGCGAATTGTTCTTGAAAGAAGGGCATGGGTGGGTGGGTGGATGGGTGGATGGGTGGGTGGGTGGATGGGTGGATGGGTGGATGGGTAGGGGTTTAGCATTCGGGCAGGTAAAGCGTAGCGAAGTCGTGGAATCTGATCCCCGCATGCTAAACCCATTCCAGGGTCAGGTATTTACGAGAAAGAATGGTAAAAGTCGCGTTCAAATTTATAGGAAAGTTACGCCGCTGTTTTCAGTCCTCTTGATGGCATGATCGGGTATTGTTCCCAACTTTAAGAAAAGTCTCTGCGACAAAATTCATCAGGGATTCTCCAAGAAACCCCGCGCCTCTATAGGCCGGGGAGGGATAGGAGCGGCAATTGAGGGGTTCGATGCCCCGAAATTTCCATACAGGCGTACTATTCCCACGGTTTTCCTTGTATAATGTAAAACATGGAAAAGGC
>JBIKWV010001008.1:0-2598 GCA_044356135.1 Elainellaceae cyanobacterium | reverse complement strand
TTCAATTCATGCAGCGAACCAATTAAGCCATGATTCGAATAGGTCTGCAATTCCTCCCGGGTATGCGTCCCACTGGTGACACCTAAAACCAAACCACAATTTGCGTTAAATCCTGCTTCTAAATCGACGGGTGTATCTCCCAGCACCGCAACCCTTTGTGGGTCTTTGATCCCCAATTGATACATCGCCTTTTGAATCATGTAGGGAGCAGGTCGCCCTTCGCTGTTGTAGATTTCTGAAGGGGTCACGGAGCATTGAATCATGGAGCATTCCGTGCCGATGTAATCCTTATTTAGTCCCTGATCCCAGCCCAACCGCTGCAGAATAATATCGGTCACTTCTCGATAGAATCCAGTATTGAGGGCAATCTTGATCTGGTGCGATCGCAACCATTCAAACACCTCCAAACATCCTTCCGTCGGCTCCACTGTCTGCGTCCGATAATGCTCCTCCAGCAAAAACTTAAACTTCTCAAAGGAATCGTTTACCTTCATCCAATAATCCGGATGGTGCTCCCCAATCTGCTGCCTCCAGAGGGCCTCAAACACCCGCTTCTTTGGCCAACCCATCATCGGATTGACCTCCGCTCGACCCGCTTCTAATCCGGTGGCGATCGCCGCTGCCAAAAAACAGGCCAGCACCTCGTCATTATCTTTAACGGTGGTACCCGCCATATCAAACACAACCAGTTGAATCACAGCCATAAATAACACCCAACAAAATTTCCAACGCCCCTACCCATCCCGCACCCCCACAATCAAATCCGATCGCATGTTTTCCGTCGGCTTCAGCCCCAACAAACGGCAAATTAGAGGGGCGATCGCCAACTGCGACACCATCTCCTCATACACCCCCGGTCGGAAGCTGGAGCCAATACAGAACAGTGGAACTTCCCGTTCCGCCACAGAGGTTCCCCCATGCTGACCATCCACATTCATTCCGTGATCCGCCGTGATCAGGATTTGATAGTCCGGCATCCAGAGGGGAAGAAACTGCGCCAGCAGGTCGTCCATTGCAACGGCCCGATTCCGATATTCCCGCGACTCACCACCAAACTGGTGCCCCGCATGGTCAATACCACCGGGATGCACCACCATAAAGTCAGGCTTGAAGTCCCGCCGCAGTGCCTCGGCATCGGCAAATAGATGGGAATCAGGATAGGCATCGTCCCAGTAAAATTTGCCGTGCTGGATGGGTTGTTCGGGGTCGTGTTGCTCCCGATCCTTCAGGTAATGAAAGGGCGCGCTGTTGTAGAGTTCACTAAAGAAATAGTAGGCAGCCGCAGCGGTGGTGAGTCCCTGGCGCTGGGCCAGGTGAAACACGCTGGTCTGGTTTGAGCGGCGAACAATGCTATTGGAAGTGATGCCGTTGACCGAGCAGGGAGTACCCGTCATCAGCACTTCATAGGCGGGGCGGGAGACGGAGGGAAGTTCTGCCTGTAACCGGTGAGAACTGGCGAGTCCAACTTCGACGAGGTGCCCCAGGTAACCCAGGGCGACCTGGGCGACATCGAAGCGGAGACCGTCGAGAAGGAGAAAAAGGAGTTTTTGGGACATGGTTTGGGGGTCAATGATCCGCAGGGAAAACGCGAGCGCTATTGGGATTGATGTAAACCCGCACCGTACTGCCTGACTCAAGGGCGATCGCCTGACGACTGGGCAAATCGGCATAGAATCGCCCCACCTGACCCTCCGCTTCCGCTACCAGATGCAGGCGAGTTTGCGATCCCTGGAAAATCTTGCCCTCCACCTTTGCCGGATGGCCAATCCCGTTGTTGCTGAACTCCACATCCTCCGGGCGGAAAAAGACGATCGCCCGTTTGCCGCTCACACCGGGCACCTCCATATCCAGAATTTTGCCAAAGCGAACCCGGCCTTCCTCCAGCGGTAGCTCCAGGGCATTACGGTTGCCAATAAAGGAGGCACTGAATTTAGTGGCGGGCGTTTCGTACAGTTCCAGGGGGCTGGCGATCTGTTCGATTTTGCCATTGCTCATGACGGCCACCCGGTCGGCGATCGCCATTGCTTCACCCTGGTCATGCGTTACAAACAGCGTTGTAATCTTGAGCGACTGCTGGATGCGCCGAATCTCCTCCCGCAGTTGATTGCGCACCAGAGCATCCAGTGCGGATAGGGGTTCATCCAGCAACAGCACCTCTGGAGAGGGGGCCAGGGCGCGAGCCAGGGAGGCGCGCTGCTGCTGTCCACCGGAGAGCTGGTTGGGGTAGCGATCGGCCTGCTGGGTCAGTTGCACCAGCTCCAGCAGCTCATTTACCCGCTCCTCCAGCCGTTTGGCTGGCTTCTTGCGCGTGGTCAGCGGGAAGGCGATATTCTGGCGCACCGTCATATTGGGAAACAGCGCGTAGCTCTGGAACACCATACCAATTGGACGATTGCGAGTGGGAATCGCAGTCACATCCCGACCGTCGATCAACACCTGTCCGACCGTTGGCGTTTCCAGACCCGCCACACTCCGCAGCAGCGTCGTTTTGCCACAGCCGGAGGAACCCAGCAGCACCACCAGCTCACCCGATGGAATATCCAGCGACACATCGTCCAGCGCTCGAACATTGGTGCCGTAGAGTTTTGAGACGTTACG
>JBIKWV010001007.1:0-2604 GCA_044356135.1 Elainellaceae cyanobacterium | reverse complement strand
AGACCCTAAAAGTCCGGCGAAACGTAGTGATGGATCGCTATCGCAGTATGATCGTGGAGATGTTTGCCTGATCCGATTCGCTTCTGTCGGAAGCTCTACGGTAGGGGCGAGGGATTCCTTGCCCCTACAGGTTTGATCGGACACACAACAGCAATTCCCTCAACGCTTCTCAAATTCCAATGGACGCCACCAATTCTCATCTCCTGTTGAAACGCGCCGTCAACGTCAAAGTGATTGTCACTCCCCGCTGGAAGGAGGAAGTCCAGCAGCAGCTCCAGGCGCAAATTAACCAGTTCGATGGTCAGGTGCAGCAGCTTGAGCTTCAAGGCCAGCGCATGATTGGCGAACTGCAACGACAGGCTAAAGGCCCTGATGATATGGCGATCGCCCAGCAGATTAGCAATGTGCAGCTTCAGGTAAACCAGCAGAAGAGCGAAATTCTGGAGCGCAAAAACCAGATTCTCCAGCAGCTCCAGCAGGTTCAACTGTTGGAGATGGAGCAGGAAGTCGGGCAGGGACAGATCGAAGGCTTCTTCCGTGTCGAAACCGGAGACAACCTGATTAGCAAGATGAACGTCGAAGTGCTGCTGCGGGACGGCGTGATCCAGGAAATTCGAGGCGATCTGTAGCGGCTTTACGGCGCTCTCCCGACCCTCCCACGGTAAGATTAATTTTGTGATGGCAGTGCGTTCCTAAGGGAACCCGCAATACCCAAGCACTTTGTAGTGGTACAACAGGATTGAATTGAGGCATTAGCATTGTGGGGCGGGCATCTTGCCCGCCCAGAACACCAGGCGGGCATCTTGTCCGCCCAGAACATCGGGCGGGCAAGATGCCCACCCCACGGCAGACAAGTCCTTTGCTATTACCCCAATTTAGGGATGTCAAACCCGTGCGTTAGCGAAGCGTAACCCATCAATTTCTAAATAGTGATGCGTTACGCTTCGCTAGCGCATCCTACGGAAAAGCAGCCGATCATCGAACGGCACCAGCGTTGCCAGACGACTCCCTCAAACATTTCACCCTTCTCGTTCGGAAATTCCCATGATCCACGAAGTTTTCATGCCCGCCCTCAGTTCCACCATGACCGAAGGCAAAATTGTCTCCTGGGTGAAGTCCCCTGGCGACAAGGTTGAAAAAGGTGAAACCGTGGTGGTGGTGGAATCCGACAAAGCCGATATGGATGTGGAGTCCTTCTACGAGGGCTACCTTGCCACAATTATTGTCCCGGCGGGGGGGACGGCTCCGGTGGGGGAAGCGATCGCCCTCGTCGCCGAAACCGAAGCCGAAATCGAAGCCGCTAAGCAACAGGCTGCGGGGGGTGGCGCTGCTGCTGCTCCTGCCGCTGAACCCACTCCTGCGCCCGCTGCTGTTGCTGTCGCTGCTGCTCCCGCTGAAACGAATGGGGCGAATGGCACTGGCAGTTCAGAGCGCCTGATCGCCTCGCCCCGTGCCCGCAAGCTGGCCAAAGATTTGAAAGTAGACCTGGCCACGCTGAAGGGCAGTGGTCCCCACGGTCGAATTGTCGCCGAAGATGTAGAAGCCGCAGTGGGCAAGGTGAGCCAACCTGCGGCTCCTGCGGTTACCCCTGTGGTTCCCACACCTGCTACACCGATTTCCGTTGCTCCTACTCCCGCAGCGGCTCCTTCCCCCGTTGTGGCTCCCGCAGCGGCAAAACCTGCCGCCATGGCTCCGGCAGTACCCGGTCAGGTTGTACCCCTGACTACGCTGCAAAACGCGGTCGTGCGGAATATGCTGACCAGCCTCCAGATTCCTGCTTTCCGCGTCGGTTACACCATTACCACCGACAATCTGGACAAACTTTACAAGCAGATTAAGCCGAAGGGTGTGACAATGACTGCCCTGCTGGCAAAGGCGGTGGCGGTGACGTTGAAGAAGCATCCGGTAATGAACGCCTGCTTCACCGATCAGGGTATCCAGTACAACGGCAGTATCAATATTGCCGTGGCCGTTGCGATGGACGACGGTGGCCTGATTACCCCGGTGCTGCAAAACGCTGACCAGATGGATATCTATTCTCTATCTCGCACCTGGCAAGACCTGGTCACCCGCGCCCGTGCCAAGCAGCTCCAACCGCAGGAATACACCACGGGAACCTTCTCTATCTCAAACCTGGGTATGTTTGGGGTCGATCGGTTTGATGCGATTCTGACTCCAGGTCAGGGGGCGATCATGGCTGTCGGTGCGTCCCGTCCCCAGGTTGTGGCGACTCCCGACGGCATGATGGGAATTCGATCTCAGATGCAGGTGAACGTTACCGCTGACCACCGGGTAATCTACGGCGCACATGTCGCGGCGTTCCTCAAGGATCTGGCGAAGCTAATTGAAACCGATCCTCAATCGTTAACGCTGTAAGAAGAAGGGGCGGTAAGACCGCCCCTTCTTTTTGGTATGAGCGGAGACTGGGGGAGTTGCAGGTGTTTGGTTATTGCGGTAGGTTTTGGCTGCGAATCGGAGATCTTGGGGGGTAAGCTACCCCCCAAGAAGCCTGGTTTTGCCCAAAACCTCTAATACGGCATCCGCCTATAGAGTAGCGGTTTGTTTTTGGTTGGATGCCTGCGTAGCGGGCATCCAACCAAAAAC
>JBIKWV010001006.1:0-2605 GCA_044356135.1 Elainellaceae cyanobacterium | reverse complement strand
CTCTCAAAAAAAATTACAGGTTAATTTGTTCACGATCCTTAAGACCGCATTGTAGTTCAAGATACAGAATATATCTGACAAGCTAATCATAGTGTAGTACTAGAAATTATTAGATTTGAGGTTGGTTTGGCGTGATCACCTCATTTTATATTCCTCAGATGGGGCGTTAGCGCAGGCCGCTAACGCCCCATTGATTTATCAACTGTCTCTCCAAAATACGTAGATAATGGTTTTGATTTCACTGTATTTAGAAGAGTTCCTTTGGTATCACCATTTAGGTTTATTGGCTGCTCAAGAGAGCCAGGATTTCGCCGAGTACGATTTAGATGTACAACTTGTTTGTCCAGACTATCACACCCAGGGGCTGGATAAAGTTGCGAGAGGCGAAATTGATTTTGCATTATCTGAACCGATTCACGCACTTCCGCTGCAAGTACAAAATCAACCCATTGTCTCAGTCGCCCAGCTTTTCGAACTACAAGCTAGCAGCGTCATGGCACGATCCGATAAGGTGCGAACAGCAGCAGACTTCGCAGGGAAACGACTTGGATATCCAACAGCTCCTGGTCCAAACGGTCCGGCAATCCTTCAACAAGTGGCTAGAGCTTATGGAGTAACGTTGAACCCTGCTAATATTCAGCGTGTTGTCATTGGCAGCGATTTGATTCGAGCATTAGAGCAAGATAAAGCAGATATTGTGCTGGTCACTGCCCAGCACAGCATTTTATTTGCTCAACAGAAGCACCTTTCAGTGAGTCTTTTCTTGACGGAAGAAGCGGGTATTCCAAGCTTTGGTCATAATGTTTTGGTGACTCGTCAGGATGTTATTGATACACAACCCGATTTAGTTCAGCGATTAGTGAAAGCGATCGCTCAGGGGACACAACGAGTACAGACTGACTCGGACTATGCTCGTTTCCTGGCGCAGAAATACATTTCATATCCTGCTGAACCGGGAGAAGCATTCTTAAAACAGACCCTTCCTGTACTAACCAATAATCTACAGCATCCCTCAAACCTATGGGAGCATGTACAAAATTGGATGTTTGAAACAGGACTATTGAAAAAAACTGTTACATCTGATTCTTTATTCACTAATGAATTCGTGTTGAATTCAGGCTAAGTGTTATTCAAGTTTCAGAGTTTTTCTTACATTGTCTAGAGGAGTTATGAATATGGATCGTCGTCATTTTCTTCAATTCTTCCTGCTGGGAGCGGGTTTAGTTGCCTGTCAATCAACCACTTCGACGACCAGCAGTCCTGCGCCAGAAGCTCCTGCCAGCCCAGCCTCCAGTAGTCAGGATGCACTGGATGAAATTAAAGCACGAGGTAAAATGATCGTTGCGATCGATCCAACCTTTGCACCCTTTGAGTACACTGACTCAAGCGGGAAAATTATAGGCTATGACCCGTCAATCCTGGAACTGATCGCGAAGGATCTGGGGGTTGGGATCGACTATCAACAAATGGCGTTTTCTGGAATCATTCCCGGACTGATTGCGGGTTCCTTTGACTTCACCGCAAGTGCTCTATCAGTCACCGCAGAGCGTGCCCAAAAGATCGACTTCACAATTCCTATGGCAGAAGGGGTCAATGTCGTTTTGAAACGTGCGGATGACACCTCCGTTGCCAGTAGCGACCCAGGCGCTCTTGCAGGGAAACGTCTGGGAGTCAAGGCAAACACCCAGCCTGAGGGGGTGATGAAAGGGATCAGTGACAAACTGGTCTCAGAAGGAAAAGCTGCTATCGAATTCCTCAGTGTCGATACAGTCGAACAAACAATCTCAGCACTGGCGACCAAACGAGTTGATTTTGTGGTCGATGACCAGATTGTTCTAGCTCAGGTTGTTCGTGAACGCCCAGAGGCAAAACTTGAGATTGTGGGACCCATTGGTCCGAAAACCTACATTTCCTGGGGCACGAATAAGAGCGATCCCAAGTTGAACGCCTATCTCAATGAGCAGATTAAGAAGCTTAAAGCGGATGGCACGCTGAAGAAGCTGCAAGAACAGCACTTTTTCGGGATTACCTTCGATCAGTTGCCTGATGCCGACTTTATTCCTAAAAGCTAACGGGTGAGGCATCCCCAATGGAAGAACTGAGACAGCTTCAAGCATCCTTACCCCAACTTTTGACAGGGGCTTTCGTAACAATACAGTTAACGATTTGCTGTATTGTCGTGAGCTTTTGTGCTGGCATAATTTCTGTTGCACTTCAGCTCTCTAAGTCTCCCATTGGTTACTGGCTCAGTCGTATCTATGTCAGCATCATGCGGGGTACTCCGTTATTGGTTCAACTATTTGTTGTCTTCTTCGGATTACCCCTGATTGGCATTCAGGGGCAAGCATTTGCCTCGGCGGTACTGGCGATCGGACTCAACAGCGGCGCTTACGTGACTGAGATCTTAAGGGCAGCGATTCTGGCGATCCCAACCGGACAGATTGAGGCAGCGCGAATGATTGGAATGTCAACACCACAAATTTGGCAGCGAATTATACTGCCTCAAGCATTGGTGGTTAGCTTACCTGCTCTCACCAATGAGTTTACGATTGTCCTGAAGTCAACGCCGCTCGCATCCGTTGTCGCTGTAACAGAACTCACCTTC
>JBIKWV010001052.1:0-2605 GCA_044356135.1 Elainellaceae cyanobacterium | reverse complement strand
TGGAAGTCATTTGGAGTGTACGGACGAGGCTGTGGTGACTGGAAGACCACCAAGGGTAGACATTGAATTACCACCATCAACCATGCCACCTCCACCGGGCGGGACCCCACCAGTCCACCCAGTTTGCCAAGCGGCTGCGACGATTGCAAGATCACGACCGAATGCATTTCGAGATATCGTTCAGACGACAATTCTTGCGGCTTCCTATGTATTGCGCGACTATCCAGCTTGTGCGAAATTTTTATCTTCAGGGCATGTTGAACAAGTTGCCTTTTTGCAACTTTTTCTTGCGGGTCAGGCCATAGCCAGTGAATATTTCGATATTGTCGAACATTTCAAGCAGATCCCCTATTCTAGTCAAGATTTAAAGGCTGCGGCAGTTCTTGAAGGTCATGTCCTGTCCGAGCAACCCCCGCACAAAAAGGTCTGGAGTTTAAGTCAACGAACTGTTTCAAGGTGTCGACTCCCGTTCCCAGTGTTTTATTCTCAGCTCTTGGGCCTTCTGTCTAGCCCTTTCTCTTCTTAACATTAAGTCCCGTCGCCCCATGTGATGGACCGAGTTCGGAGCAAAGCCACCGTTGCCTTGGTTGGGCCGATTGAAGTTGTAGTCCCAGATGGCTTTGCCAATTGATGACTTCGCTTCCGTTTCGTTGGCGTACTGCTCTTGAAGATTGATCTCCTCTCTTTTTAAAGTTCCTATGACCCGCTCAGTTCGAGCGTTGCCAGTGGGTCTTCCGATTCCACTGAGCCATAGTTTTAACCCTTGGATTTCAATATTTGCTTTTGTGTATTTAGCTGCGTTGGCACTGCCGTGGTCAGCAACTACGATCGGCCTAAGCTTGTCTTTGGGGAGCAGATCGATCCCCTCGGTCGTCACCGCCTCTGTTACCACGGTTACAACTTCAAACTTTGTTATTTGGTGATGCAGGCCCCATGACAAGATTTTAAGAGAGTACCAGTCAAGCAGCACAAGCAAAAACATGAACTTTCCATCGACGTTGACCCACGTCCAATCCATTCCCCAGATATAGTTTTTTTGCCACGGCTCGTGGAGTAACATGTCCCCAGGTATTTGCTGGGGCTGCGGCCACTTTCTTTCGAAGGGATGGTTTAGTCCGTTGGCCTTCATAATCTCGGCCACCTTGGTTTTTCCAATGAAAACCTTTGCTGTTTTCTCCAAGTGGTAAGCTATTCTTCGGCAATGCCAATCGGGATGCTTTCTAGCAAGGGCCACAACGCGCTTTTCTTCCAGTGGCGTAATCTTGTTGCGCCCGCCACCGCCGCCGTGTCGAGTTGACATCGCTCCGGCTTTCCAGCGGTAGTAGGCTCTGGGATGTAGCTCCAGGGCCTTGCAAATAGCTTCTATAGATTCATTGGCATTTGCCTCATCGATAAATGCAATAAGACTCTCTCTTTGGGTTTTAGTTAGATGACGCCTATAAAGCGCACCCTCTAACTCGAGCGACTCTTTTTTTTCATCGCCTGAAGTTCGATAGATGTTTCCAAAAGAGCCTGCGATAGTCTCTCTGTCTCCATCTTCAGCTCTGTCAAAGCGGGATCCTCCTTGGTTTTTGGACCTCGCTTGATGTCCCTTAACCCGGCGATCCCGCTTTGAATGAACTTCTGCTTCCACCTCGAGAGTTGCGCGGGAGCTATGCCCTCGCGCTTGCAAACAGCACCCTGGCCGATTCTCTCTGCCTCGAGCACTAGCTCCGCCATCTTCTCTGGTGACTTGCGCCTTCGTGTCTTTTTGTTTGGACTTTCTTGATTCATATGGACCCCCTTTTATCATGGTTTGTTCTCCTTTGAGAACAGGGTCCACCTTCCAGATTTCAGCTACTTACGCCTCAATCCGCACAATTTTTTGACTTAAATTACCCTAACCTTTGTGACGATCCAGCCCGGACAGCACACGCTAGGATATTTGTGATTTGAAACCGTGTACCCAAGTTCCGTAAACTCTCTTGCCAAAAACTTTCGAGCCAGCGTTCGACCATTGACTGAACTCCTCTCCGTGATTTGAACAGATCTTCCATCAATGACCGTTGGCAAAGTTCCAGAGAATTCACCCAGTTTTTGTTTAATAAAGGCTGGGTCGACAGGAACTTCTATGTTCGGATCAAACTTGGACGCAAGCGATGGATCTGTGGGCTCGACCCGATAGGAGCGAAAGGCCTCTTGGTCCCGTCTCCAGTCGGTTGAATCATGGGAATGGACGAACGGATGAGCAAAGATTGTGGCGAAAAAGCCTAGCCCGATTGTGAGTGCTCTGCAGCTTCTAAATTTCATAATTCCCCCTTATAAAAAAACAGCATCTCAGATTTACCCACGCAAAGGGCTCTGTCTAGGGGTTTATCACGCTTGTGACAAACTTTGTCGACTCCAAAAGTTGGACACGTAGGGCTTTAGGAATAACTCCTAACTCTATGAATTCAAAGCTCATTTTAAGTTCACTCGAGCAACCTTTGAGGCACAGTCTTTGTACTTCCCTTAAGTCAGGATAACCACGGGAGTAATTTATGAAGGCCTATTTTCGATCAATTCTAGCCATCTCCACTCTTATCTTTGCTGGCGCCTGCAGTGATTTTAAAACCCAAGGGGATAA
>JBIKWV010000094.1:0-9497 GCA_044356135.1 Elainellaceae cyanobacterium | reverse complement strand
TTTAGTGAAAAGTCCAGTTACTTTGTGGAGATGAGAGGATATTGGGTGAACAGCATTCACAAAATAATCGATTCGAGATGAGGCATAATTCACTCCCCACCTACTGGGAAAGCCTGCGCGATCGCCAACTAATGCCGACGGCAATCAAAGTTGCACTGCTGGTTGGAACGCTTTTATTTGTTATCAATCATGGATACACGCTGTTGCGTGGGCAGATGACCCCCACCCGCTGGATATCGGCGGCTCTGACCTATGTGGTTCCCTACTGCGTTAACATTCACGGACAGTATGTGAGTCGAAATCGGACTGCCCAACTGTATGAACGGAAATAGCGCAAAAAATTGTCGCATCATACCGCTGTCGCTGCTGGCGTTTGCCTCACCGCTCTTCAGAGGAATGATGGCTTGCTGCCTGACCCTCGCGCTGTTTTGCGGAAGTGCGATCGCCAATGAATTCCCTGTCAACTCATCTCCTGCCCCCCTGTCCAACCAACTGAACACGCTGCACCACCGCATCTCCACAAAATCGCGTCTGGCACAGCGGTACTTTGATCAGGGTCTACTGCTGACCTACGGATTCAATCACGCCGAAGCCCTTCGTTCCTTTCAAACCGCCACTGCCCTGGACCCCAACTGCGCCATGTGCTATTGGGGGATTGCCTACGTCTGGGGGCCGAACATCAATGCAGGCATGGAAACTGAAGGGGTGCCCTCCGCCTGGGCAGCGGTGCAAACAGCGAACACCCTCAGTTCTCGCGCTACCGCCCCTGAACGCGCCTATATCCAGGCGCTGGCCCAACGGTATACAGCAGCGCCGACAGCAGATCGGATGGCGCTTAACCGGGCATACGCGAACGCCATGCGGGAGGTCGCCCATCAGTATCCCGATGACCTGGATGCCGCCACGCTGTTCGCTGAAGCTTTGATGGACACCACCCCCTGGGACTACTGGCAGGACAACGGCGAGCCGAAACCGGAAGGACAGGAGATTATCACCACGCTGGAAGGAGTTCTGAAACGCGATCGCAACCATCCGGGTGCCCTTCACTATTACATTCACGCCGTTGAGAAGAAGCGTCCTGATCTGGCCATTGAGGTAGCCGATCGACTGCGAGATTTAGCCATTCCCATTGGACATTTGCTGCACATGCCGTCGCACATTTACCTGCGAGTGGGACGGTACGAGGATGCCATTGCCAGTAACCAGGCGGCGATCGCCACCGATCAGCAGTACGCCCAGAGCCATCCCAACGAGGAGGGAATCTACACCTACGCCTACATGCCCCATAATCACCATTTCCTCTGGTACGCGGCGACCCTGGCGGGACAGAAACAGTTGGCGCTGGAGGCCGCCCAAAGCACCGCTGCAAGGGTGGACGAGCAATTACTGCGTGAACCGGGCTACGGGACGCTTCAACACTATCGCTCGATTCCGCTGTATACCTTTGTCAAGTTTGGAATGTGGGACGATATTCTGGCAACTCCTGCACCCGATGCGGATCTCGTCTACCCTACAGGTGTTTGGCGATATGCCAGAGGTATGGCGCTGGCGGCGAAGCGGCAGGTTTCCGAGGCAGCGAGGGAGTTGAGGGAGTTGAGGGCGATCGCCACCAGTGCCGCACTTGATGGCGTCACCATCTGGTACACAAATACGACAGCGGATCTGCTGAAAATTGCGGTGGACGTGCTGGCGGGGGAAATCGCAACACAACAGGGAAATACGACCTCTGCAATTCGACTGCTGGAATCTGCGGTACAGCGGGAGGATAGCCTCAGCTATGATGAACCCGCCCCCTGGCACTCCCCTGTGCGACAGTCGCTGGCAGCGGTGCTGTTGCAGGCAGGACGGGCAAAGGAAGCAGAGCAGGTCTATCGGGAGGATCTGGCAATGTATCCGAATAATGAGTGGTCACGTCAGGGGTTGAAACGGAGTCTTGCAGTTCAGTAGAAGAATCGGCAGCACTTTCACATCAGCCACGGCACCCAGAGCCGTCGTCTGGCGCAACCGGAGCTACTGCAACTGATTGAGAACTGCGAGCAGGCTTATTATTCTGGACGACCCACCGACTGGCGAGGACAACCGCGCGATATACCTGCCGATCTTGTTACGTTAGGACGCAGGCTTTACCAGTGGCTGGATGGCGATGAGGGCTGGCTACGATCGCCCCTCGGCACCGGACTCCCCCAGACGATCGCCTTTCAGCTCAATTTAGCCGAAGCTTATGCGGTGATGCCAGCAAAAGCCTCAGCACTAAAAACTTTGGGTGATGTTCGAGCAAGACAGGGTGAAACAGAATGTGCGCTCAGCTTCTATCAGGAGTCGTTGCAGATTCGAGAACAGATTGGCGATGTCCAGGGAAAGGCCAATACAGTCACCAACCTGGCAATACTTTTTGTTCAGCGGGGCGAAGTCTCACGGGCACTTGGCTTGTGGCAGCAGGCAGAAGAACTCTTTGAGAGAATTGGGGATATTCAAGGAAGAGTGACTGTCTTCTCTAAGATGGCGGAAGTCATCGCCCAGCAGGGAGAGGTTGAACATGCTCTCTCTCTATGGCAGCAAGCGTTAGAACTTTCAGAGCACATTGGCGATGCCAAAGGGAAAGCAACTGCACTTTCTGGCATGGCAGGAGTTGTTGCGCAACAGGGCGATATGGATCGCGCCCTCTATCTCAACAATCAATCATTGGCGATTCAGGAGGAAGTTGGAGATATTCAAGGCAAAGCCGAGACGCTCGACAAATTAGCAAGTATTGCTGCACAGCAGGGGGATGTCGATCGCGCCCTCCAGTTGTGGCAGCAATCGCTGGAAATTCAAGAGCGCATTGGCGATGTCAAAGGCAAAGCCGCCACGCTCAGTAACATGGCGGGAGTGATTGCCCAGCAGGGGGACATCGATCGCGCCCTGGCGTTGTGGCAGCAATCGCTGGAAATTCTAGAGCGCATTGGCGATGTCCAAGGCAAAGCCGCCACGCTGGCGAATATGGCGTATTTTGCTGGAGAAACCGGAGACAAAGCTCGCCAATTAGACCTGAATCTGAAAGCAGCACGGGCGTTAGGTCAGGTCCGTGCTTACGGTGATCTGGTGACGGTTTTAGGAAATTTAGGCGTAACGGCTGAAACTAACGCCCTGAAGTATCTCGCCCAAACTCTCTGGCTCTGTCTGCGGATTCAAGCACCGCTAATGAATACAGTTCTTGTCATCAAAGCATTGTACGAGCAAGCTCCTCAAGGAGACGAACTGGAGGCATTGCTGGCCACTTTTGCCCTGTTCCTCTGCGCCCAGCGAGGTCAGGGGCATCCCCATCTCGAATCACTCCAGCAACTCGGCCACCAGATGCTATCGGGTGCAGCAGGTGCCCAGGGAATTGAAACGCAGGAAGCCTGTGAAGCCTGGTTTGCTGAGCAGCAGCTCAACGACCCCAATGTGCTTTTGCCCCGGCTGAATCAACGGTTGGAGGCGATGATCGGGGATTCATGGGTATTTGACCCTGCGCCGCTGCGATCGCCAGTTGCATAATGCAAATGGTTCGGTTGGAAACGGTAGGGTGCGCAGCCGCCCACCCGTAGGGGCAAAGCATTTGCGCGAAAAACCTCCAGCTTCACCCAAAAAACCCTACGCAAATGCTTTGCCCTCCATGTTGGGTGAAACCGATCGCCCATTAAACGCAACCAATCGGTCGATCACCATCCATTTCCGGTTGTTGGAATAATGCGGGGGGTGATGGGTGGGGCGATCGCCATTCGTTCCTGATCTTTGGAATAACCCGGTTGTATGGGTGGGTGGGGCGATCGCGATGCGTTTGGGGGCGAAGCATTTGCGTAGTTATGGGTGGGGGGAGCCTTTATATGGCTTGCGCAAATGCTTCGCCCCTACGGTGTTGCGGGGGGTGACGGGTGTGTTGCAATGCGATCGACCTTCGAAATCCCTGATGTTGTTGATCGCCCGATCGCCGCTGACGGCCTTTCCGAACAGCACGATCGCTCCAATCTGTTGCAGGCGATCGCCCACCTCGAACAATTCGACCATCATCAGCAAATTGCTCGTACCATAATTGAGTACGTTTGCGCAAACTCAGCACCTTCGCCCATGCTCAAATTTCAGCCGCCCGGATTTGGACAGCGGGCGATCGCCACGTCCCTCGGCGTTATGTCTTACTACACGCCTGTGGGTTTTCCCTGGCGCTGGCCTGATGACCCGGAAGAAAAGCCACCGCTGATTTTTCTGCATAGTTTGGGGGGTGGTTCTTCGGCCTACGAGTGGTCAAAGGTATATTCGGCCTTTGCGTCTGACTATCAAGTGATCGCACCGGATCTGGTCGGTTGGGGGCAATCTGCTCACCCGGAGCGAGATTACCGCGTCGAAGACTATCTGACCATGCTGGCGGAGCTGATTGAAGCGCTGGGCAAACCGCCTGCCACGGTGTTTGCTTCCTCACTCACGGCGGGGTTGGTCATCCGGTTGGCCATCCAGCGCCCCGAATTGTTTCATCTGCTGATGCTCGTCTGTCCTTCGGGCTATGGAGACTTTGGCAGTGGTTACGCCCAAGGACTGCCTGCACAACTGGCGGGAGTACCAGGTCTGAATCAGGCGATCTACACATTGGGAGCCGCCAATGAGATTGCGATTCGCAGCTTCATGGAGCGGTTTTTGTTTGATAAGCCAGAACGCATCACGCCAGAAATGGTCGCGGCTTACCTGGCTTCTGCCACCCAGCGCAATGCAGAATACGCTGCCCTGGCTTCCCTCAGGGGCGATCTCTGTTTTGACCTGTCACTCTATATGCCGCAGCTCAAGACGAGGACGGTGATTGCATGGGGCGATCGCGCCTGGTTTACCAGAGTGGATACGGGCAAGCGGTTAGCTGGCCTGAATCCGAGGGCGGTGCAAACGTTTGCGGTGCTTGCAGAAGCAGGAGTATTGCCTCATCTGGAGACGCCGCAGCAGGTAATCCGGTTAGCGAGACAAGTTCTGTCCCCCTCGCCAACAATCACCGTTCGGCTGAGCGATCACGTCGAAGCCTGAGAATGAGTGATACTGGTGGCAAACTTGAGAGAGAAAATAGAGCCATTGTGGTGTGAATTGCGGGAAAAGTGGCATGTGGCGTGATGCAAAACTAGTAATATTGCTGGCGATCGGTTCCTTGACGGTAATGGCGGCTGGGGTGATCGCCCCCGTATTGCCCGACATTATCCATCAGTTGCACCTGGATCCCGGCATTTCTGGGACGCTTGTGAGTCTGCACTTTCTGACCGTTGCCCTGGCTGTTCCCCTGATGGGCATTCTGGCAGACTCCATCGGGGCACTGCCAGTCCTGATTCCGGCCCTGGTTCTGTATGCCGTGTTTGGCATAGCCGGGGCCTTCATGCCGAACCTGCCTGCCCTGATGGCCTCCCGTGCGCTGCTGGGAATTGCCACTGGAGGCTTTACTGCCGCCAGTCTGGGACTGATTGGCAAACTCTACGCGGGGGAGACGCGATCGCAGGTGATTGCCTACGTCTCCAGCACCATCAGCCTCTCGAACATTGTTTATCCCCTGACCGCTGGACTGCTGGGTCTGATCCACTGGCGCTGGGCATTTGCCCTGTACGGACTGGCACTGCCCGTAGCGCTGCTGACCAGCTTCATTTTTAGGGAGAAACCTGACTCAGAGCGGACTGATTCTTCTGGCAGTTCAGGCGAGTCAAAGGGGGTGAAACCCAATGTGGGTGTGCTTCTGGGCGATCGCCAGATCATGCAGATTTGCTTCACGCTGATCGTCACCGCTATTTTGATTTATGCTTCCGTAATTTATATCCCGCTCTATATGCGGCAGGTGCTTGGTTCCACCACCGTCATAATTGGCATTACCCTGGCGTCAAAAGCGCTGGGGGCGACCATCGTGGCAGCGTTTGGTGTGCGGCGGATTGCTCAGAGGGTGGGAGATGTCCGAACCATCATGCTGGGATTTGGGGTGATGGCGCTGGCCCTGGTCGGAATTCCCTTCAGCCACCATCTGGCCGTGCTGATGCCGATTGTGGTTCTGTTTGGCATGGCCTACGGGATTGCGGTGCCCTGTTTATACGATGTCCTGACCAATCGCACCGACAGGGATCTGCAATCGAGTGTGCTGGCGATCGGCACTGGCTCCAGTTTTCTGGGGCAGTTTCTCTCTCCGCTGCTGCTGGCTCCGGTGTTTACCCATCTGGGCCTGTCAAATGTGTTTTACGTGGCAGCGATTACGGCAGTAGCGATTGCCCTGCTGTTGCAGATTGGCATTGACCCGGCGATCGCCACCCATCCCACCCTGTCTTCTGAAGCACTGCAACCAGATGCAGAAGCATGACATCAGACGACTGGCACACGCTCCCTGAGCCATGCTGTAATATCGGACAAAATCTGCGCCCTCTCCGGCTCATTCAACAGCTCGTGGTAAAAGCCGTCGTAAAGCTGGAGGACTTTGTCCCTGGCGCTCGCTTTTGCATAAACCGTTTTGCTGCCCTCGACATGGGTCAATCGATCCGCAGTGCCGTGCAGCAGCAGCAGAGGTAGATCAAGCTCATGGGCGCGAGACTGGATTTCGGCGATCGCTCTCAAAATTTCTGCCGAAGTTCGCGCCGGAATTCGGCCCTGATAGATGAGTGGATCAGTCCTGTAGCGGTTGACTACCTCTGGATCGCGAGAAATGGCCCGGCTGTCCAGCAAGACTGTCGGTAACTTCGGTAGTAGCCAACTGATCACTGGCGCAATCCACACCAGTAAGGGGGAAATATCGTCGCTGGTTGCCAGCGCCGCACTGCTGAGAACAAGACCCTGTAGCGCTGGCCTATATCGAATGGTGAACAGGGCAGCAATTGCGCCGCCCATGCTGTGCCCCAGAAGTATCAGTGGTTTTCCCGGTTCCCTGTCCTGAACCCTTTGCAGAAAAATGTTGAGATCCGTGAAGTGTTCATCGAAGGAGCGCACAAACACGCGATCGCCCGGAGATTTGCCGTGTCCCCGCAGGTCAAAGGCGTACACAGCAACCCCCTGCGCCACCAGTTGCGAAGCCACCCACTGATAGCGGCCACTGTGTTCTGCATAGCCATGCACCACGACGACAGCAGCAATCGGGTCTTGCGGTCGCCAGAATTGCTCATACAGTTCCAGACTGTCCGCAGTTTTAAAGAAACCTTCGAAGTGGCGATCGCGCTCCATCATTCAATTGGGGGCTGGCAATAACAAAGCATTCATTCACTGTGGAGCAGGCAAGATGCCCCCCGGTGTTCTGGGTAGGCAAGATGCCCGCCCCACACTGCTAATGACCATTTTAGGTGTGCCGAATCACTCCGCAAATTACCGCAAATATCCCTCAAATCGTTCCCTCAACTGTTCCACCGTCAAATTACGAGTCCAATATTCCACCAGCGCATGACCAAACGCCCAGGCATTCCGATCGGGTGGGGCTGCGTTTTCCAGCAGGAGTGGCCAGAGGGTGAGCAGGTCAAACGATCGCGTCGTCTCTCCCGTGTTCAGCAGCAGATACAGTTCGTAGGTCATCTGGAGTTTGCCGATGACGACAGGTAATTGCT
The DNA here is from genome assembly GCA_044356135.1 of Elainellaceae cyanobacterium. Classification (GTDB taxonomy): domain Bacteria; phylum Cyanobacteriota; class Cyanobacteriia; order Elainellales; family Elainellaceae; genus CAZVXA01. Next base: position 1,950 of record JBIKWV010000094.1, on the reverse strand, counting down.
CGACGGGAATTTGTGCCTCCAGCAGGCGGGCCAGCGTCGGACTACCTGTAAACTGAGTCGAGAGAAATTGCAGAATTGGACTCTTGAGAAAAGCCACCAATCCCTGAGTCGTGGCCATCTGGAAGGTGTACTGATCGATGATTTTGGCAGCAGCGATCGCCTTCGCATCCCGGTCCCTCAAAAATCGGGCAAGGCGCAGTTGTTTAGCAGGGGCGATCGCCTCCACCAGAGCCACCGACAGCGTGTCTACATTCCAGCCACTGCGTCCGGCTGTAGCATCCATCGTGACCACAGGGAGGACGTGATCGCACCATTCCCCCAACTGCTGGGCACGGTATTCGGTGGCCTCGCGGATGGCGATCTCTTTGGGGCGATTGCCCCACTGCCAGTCGTAGGGTGGACTCCACTCACGAATCGGGCGCAGGCGATCGACCTGGGTAACAACAACGATCGCCGGGAGATCGGAGACTTCCTGGTAGATATCCTTCAGAAAATCGGCGTCCATTTGCAGGGCGGGATCCAGGGCGGGACTGGCCAGCAATAGCAGATCGGCATCCGTCGCAAAGTCCAACACCTGCTCCCGAAAGTCGGCGCGGTTGGCCTGTTCGTAGCCCGGAGTGTCCAGCAGGGTGAGGGTTTCTCCGGTGCGGATCTGCCACTCGTAGGTTTGAATTTTGTCGGTGCTGGGCAGCACGTCCACCTTCGCCAGGTCGGCCTGAAACAGGGTATTAATCAGGCTGCTTTTTCCGGCTCCGGTACGACCCACCAGCATCAGGTGGACGGGCTTTTGCTCAACGGCCTGGGATGACTCTGCCTGGGTCAGAATTTCCTTCAACGTCTGGGTCTGGGTTTCAGGGAGGGCAGGAGTGGCCTGCTGAAGCGGAGCATCTTCCATCACGGTGCCGCTATACAGGCTCATTGCCTGTCGCCCCAGGTTCTTCAGCAGCGCTTCCCGCAACAGTTGATTCAGGTTGACCATGAGCTGCTGGGTGGCCTGGTTCTCAGACCGCTGGCTGGCCTGACGGGCGATCGCCACTGCCGGGTTCAACACCCACTGTGCCCAGCCCCAGACTTGCATCAGTTTGCGAACCGAGGGTTCCACGCGCTGGTAGACCTCATATGCTTCGACGGCTTGCCCGACGGTAAGCTGGTTCAGCGCGGGCGATAGTTTCTGCATCCACTGATCCATATCGTCCACGGTGCCCCGAATCAGTCCATACGCCTGGGGCACGTAGATGTTCAGCAGGGGATATTTGACCTCAGGATAGTAGACGTGGGCGATCGCCACCACCATTTGCTGACACCGCTGCCAGAAAGTCTGCCAGTCTTCCCACAGGGGGCGATCGTTCTGCGCCGCCGACAGAACTTCCTGGAGGGCGGCTTCGGCTCGCCTGGTGCAATCGCCCCCCACCATCGCTGGAGGCTGCGCCGTGCCTTCCTCCAGTTCCCGCCGAACTTCCTCAACAACGGCCTCCACCTGTCGCATTGCAGGTTGAGTCCACCGCACCAACAACCAGCGCCAGCCAACAAACGCCAGGGTAAACATGGCCCAGATCCAGTTAATGCCCCATTCATGGATTTTTGAGCCTGCGGCGATCAGGATGAAGGCGACAATGCTGACGAGGGGAAGCGCCAGCACGATCCACTGCCAGATTCTGAGTCGTACCATAGTCGTCCATCCGAAATTTTCTACCGCTATTCTCGCTAATATAGCCGTAGTCACAGTTGTGTGAACGGGGTGCAGGTGAGCTAACAAGCCATCTCACCTAATGGCTTAAAAGCATACTTCTAACCCTGGTAGTACGTCCTAAGGATCACTCAGATCTTGCACCAGAACCCAAAACCCTGATTTTGCCGCCGCTTCGCGGCGGCAAAATCAGGGTTTTGGGCTTTCTTTAATCGATGCGAATTTCTAAACCCAGTTTTGCGAGTGGCGCGGGCGAAGCCCGC
>JBIKWV010001084.1:0-9532 GCA_044356135.1 Elainellaceae cyanobacterium | reverse complement strand
CCGGGTTGCTGGAGGGGTTGGCCAGCTTCCGCGGCGTGCCCGGCCGCATGGAGCGGGTTCAACTGGATGGGGTGGAGGCCGCCCAGCCCGCGGTGCTGGTGGATTACGCCCACACCCCCGATGGCCTCGAGAGTGCCCTCAACGCCTGCCGGCCGTTTGCGGCCGGTCGGTTGATCTGCGTGTTCGGGTGCGGCGGCGATCGGGATCGCACCAAGCGGCCGCTGATGGGGGGCATCGCCGCCCGGTTGGCGGATCAGGTGGTGGTCACCTCCGACAATCCGCGCACCGAGGATCCGCAGCGCATCCTTGAGGACGTGGTGGCCGGCATCCCCGCGGGCACGGCCCTGCAGGTGCAGGCCGACCGGGCGGTTGCCATCGCCCAGTCCATCGCCGATGCCCACGTTGACGATCTGGTGCTGATCGCCGGCAAGGGCCATGAGGACTACCAGATCCTCGGCACCACCAAGGTGCACTTCGATGACCGCGAGGAGGCGGAGAAGGCGCTGCGGGCCCGCCTGGCTTAGTTCAGAGCGCTCAGCGCCTCCAGCAGCAGATCGATCTCGTCGTCGGTGGTGGTGATGTGGGTGCAGGCCCGTAGGCAATCGGGATCATCGAGGCGGCGGATCCAGATGCCCTGCTCCCCCAGCCGTTGCACCACCTCAGCACTGGAGCGGCCGCTCAGGGTGAAACTCACCAACCCCGCCGGCGGTGGTTCGGGCAGCAGCGTTTCGACCCCGGCGATGCCCTGAAGCCCGCGCCAAAGCCGTGCGCTGCCGGCCTGGATCCGCGCCAGCCGCTGGCTGGCGGAGCCTTCCGCTTCCAGCAAGTCCAGTGACTTGGCCAAGCCGCTGCACAGGGGTAGGCAGGAGGTGGCCACCTCAAAGCGGCGGCCGTCGCGGTGGAAGCTGCTGGCGGCGCTGCCTTCGTGGGCCAGGCTGCGCCAGCCGATCAGGGTGGGTTGGGCCTGCTCCAGCAGCCGCTCCGACAGGGCCACACCCCCCAGCCCCTCGGGCCCGCAGCACCACTTGTGGCCGGTGAAGGCGTAGATGTCTGCGGCGGCGGCGGCCTCGTCCACCGCCAGGCTGCCCATCGATTGGGCGGCGTCCACCAGCAGCCAGGGTTGGCGGGGATGGCTGCTCAACAGCTCAGCCACGGCGGCGATCGGCATCACCGAGCCGGTGTTCCACAGCAGGTGGGAGAGCACCACCAGTCGGGTGCGCGGTGTGAGGGCCTGCTCCACCGCCGCCAGCGCGGCATCCGGCAGCTGGGCCTGGGGCGTGCTGCGGCACAGCTGCTGCACGGGCAGGGGCTTGATGGTGAGCTGTTCGCGCCGTGCCAGTTCCTGGCAGGCGGCCACCACACCGGGGTGCTCGCAGTCGCCGATCAGCAATTCATCGCCGGGCTGCCAGGGCAAGCCCCACAGGGGCAACACGCAGCCGCTGGTGACGTTTTCCGTGAGGCTGATGCGATGGCCGCTGATCCCACACAGGGATGCCAGCTGGCGCCGCAACCGCGCGGTTTCCTGCTCGATAAAGGGCCAAGCGGCCGTGGTGAACGGGCCCAACTCCTGAATGGAGTGCCAGCTGGCTGTGATCGCCTCAAGTGCAGGCGTTGGCAAGGGGCCCTGTCCGCCGTAGTTGAAGTAAGTCTTGTTGGCTAATGCGGGAAGAACAGATCTGAGCTCGGACCCAGGGATTCTCACGCTGGTGAGTTGCTGAAAATTTCTAGGTTAGAGGCGTCCTGTGCCATGCGACCAAGAGCCTTCGGCCAATTGCCGTTTAGGCCCATTTGCTTGTCTTGCTGGCTCGCCATAGCCTTGGCCAAGCGTTCTTCCCAATCGTGGTACTTGGCACTGTTTCGTTGCTCAACACGAATGATGATGGCCGTTTGCTTGATCGCAAAGGGCTTTGATAATTGGCCGACCGGCAATGAACGTAGTTTGGCGGCTAATTCGGGATGGCCTTGGCTAAGGGGACAGGGACCGACAGTGCATCCCCAATCCTTTTCGGGGCCTTCGCTATGACTGGCGAGCTCAAAAAATGTGCACTTGTCATCTTTGATGCGGAGGTAAAGTTCGTCGGCTAGGTCAAAATCCTTTGTTCTGATCAAGGAGTAAATAACTGTATCCAGGCTATCTTTAATCATTAGAAATTTTGTGCGAATTGATGCCTTGCTGGGCTTCGCATCTTGCTCGTGGTTCTCATCTATCCCGGTTGATTTATATTGGCTGCCGGTTTTCAAAAGGTACGAGTATCTTAGTGGCGTGGTCAGGTGGGATGTGCTCTGCATACTGCTAAATCAAATAGGAGCCTGAGGCCGACCAGGCTGCTGATACGCCGTTAACAATGGCAAGCAAGTCGCCTTGCTGATATAGAAACGATTCACTATTTTGTATTGTCGTCGTCAAGCCAGCGGCGCCGGAGCCAAGAAAAATCCGGTCTACACCTTTTGTAAAATCAGTAATAAAGACATGGCCTGGGCCCTTCATGACTTCGAATGTATCTCGACCAATGCCTCCGATCACCCGATCTTCTCCACCTCCTCCGATCAACCAATCATCACCAGCACCGCCCATTAGGCTGTCATTGCCGCCTGCCCCATTGATCCTGTCATTGCCAGCATCTCCGCTAAGAATATTAGGAAGATCGTTGCCAATAATCTCATCATCACCATCGCCACCATTTATGTTTTCTAGGCTGATTAGTTGATCCCAGCCCTCATTTGTGTTTTGATAGCCTGAAAGGCTGAGATTGATTTTATTGTTCCCTGAGCCGTAGAACGCAGTGTCTGAGCCTAGTCCTCCATTCAGGACGTCGTTGCCGAGTCCTCCCGTCAATTGATCATTCCCTGATCGTCCGTACAGGTAGTCGTCACTGTTCCCTCCAGCCAGAGTGAGACTGCTTGCATCAAAACTACCGTTGAAATTTATTCCCCTTAATGCTGTTACTGAAAACGGGTCAGAATATCGATTTTTCGATGTAGATGTAAGATCGCCGAGTTTAATCCCTCCCGTGAGCAGCATTCCTGCCACATGTGGCGCTGCCATTGAAGTGCCACTGAGATAGGCTAGCTGTCCATTTTTGTAGTAGGAGTATACATCAACACCTGCCGCCGCACAGTCGATGTCGTCGCCTAGCCATGGATCATCCCAGTTTGAGAAGCTAGCCATTCGATAGGAGTTGTCTGCGGCAGATACGGTGTAAACAAGTGGGTGATCTCCTGCACTGGCTGGTGAAAATAGATCAACATCTCTCCCGCTATTCCCAGCAGCGAGAGACAAGCGTATGCCTTGATTAGCTGCATTTTTTATTGCTTGATCCAGCTCTAAGCTGTAGTTGCCACCCAGGCTCATGTTGATGACACATTTTGTCCGATCTAGCTTGTTCGTGGTTATTATTTTTACTGCGTAATTAATGGCATCAATCGCTGTGGCATAGCTTGCTCCGCCTCCGCTAGAATTAAATATTTTGAGCGAAATCACCTCGGCTCCAGCGGCCACTCCGACAATCCCCTTCCCATTGGCTAAAGCTCCAATGGTTGCGCCTACATGGGTTCCATGGCCATTACCATCCTGAAATGGGTTCTCACCAGCCACCCAGCTCTTTGACCACGACCGATTCAAAATAATATCTCCAGTCGTATCTAGGACGCCTGAATCAATCACAAAGGCATAGCAACCTGTCCCGATATTTCCCAGTTGACTCAAATCAGTTCCGCCCCAGCCAGCTCGAACGCCGTAGGGCAAGATTTCTCCAGTGAATGCCTTGCTATCTTTGTAGCGTACTCCGGAACTGTTCGTGAGCATCAATTGCCTGCCCACGAAATATTGTTCTAGCTCAAGTTCAATATTCTTCTCTCTTGAATCTGACTTTCCTAGTGCTATTGCTGGACCTTCGGTGCATTGCTGAGGAAGAGGCGGAGATAAACGATAAGGCTGTAATTCTGGAAGGTTGCACGCCTTGCGTCCCGTCATGCTTTTGTTGACCTTTATAATCGCTTCCTTGATGAGTGCCCATTCGTTGAAAAGGCTAATCTCCCGTCTGACTTCAATTTGTGTGCTTTCTTTGGTTGCCGCTTGCTCTTTTTGCCTATCCAGATTTCCAACATCTTCTAGCAACGAACTCACGGTCTTTATTTTCGTTGGCTCCAGGACTTTCTTGACATCGATATGACGTCCTGAATTTTCTGAACTCGATACTTCTGCAGTCTTCCGTTGTTGGGGCAAGACAGCTAGCCCCTTTCTTTGCACTCGCACGTGCTCGAACATATGACGGCCGATGCTTGGAATGCTATATTTTTCGCGTTGGCTTGGCATTTATCAATGCTGCGGAGTCATTATCCGCAACCCACCTCTTGATAGAAAGCTAGAAACGCAGAGGATTTGGCGCCAGGATTTTAATATTTGTTCTATATTTTGGGTTTTATTCGCTTTCGTTTCGCTTTTGCCTCGACGAGGCACTGCCATGCGCTTTGTCTGAAATCCCTTGATTATTTGACTCTAATTTGTGGAAGCGCATTGTTTTGACTCTGGAGCCATCATCAAATTCACAAGCGCCGGTCCACTGGTTCCGCTGCGGGACGCCAGTTGCGAAATGGCTGCAAGAGTTTGACCGTCATAGCGGCTTTGGTAAGCTTTAACCAGGCAAGAGCAGTAGCTTGGTTGATTTTTCACACCTGGTGTCACACCGTTCTGGCATCCTTTCAGAAAGCCATCGCGAAATTGCCTGCTGAGCTGCTCAGGATTGGCTGTTGAGCCTTGAGGAATTTTTCTGGCTGATCCTGGTTGAGAAACTTGCGCTAGTCCTCTTGGGTTAAAGGCCACTAGCATGCTTCCCAGTGCGATGATCGCAAAGCTTTGCTTGTTCAGCATTTTTCTCAGGTTCAATTCTTTCATCTTATCCCCCGACAATGATCTGTGCAAGATGGAGGCTTGAGAGCCTGCAGCGTGCTGCTTTCGCTTTGATTCTTGAGTCTACTTTGATCTGCCTGGACTGGAGATTGAAGGTCTTCATCTTTTTGTTGCCACTATCAGCATATTGGAATTTGCTTCTGAAGCCTATTGAAGATTCGGTTTTCTGCGTTTAAATTGCTATTCAGCTGATGGCATCCCCCGTGCAGGTTGCTCCGTCTCCTGGTCGCGACTTGCCCTTGGTGGTAGCTGATGCCCACTGGTTGATCGCGCCTGTTCCGAAGGTCGCGTCCACGGTGCTGAAACGGCTTGCAGTGATCGCATCTGGGCGAGTACCTGTTGAGAAGGCCTCCGCTGGAGAGACTCGGCCGGCTTTGGCGATTCATCGTGCCGACCTGCATGCTCTACCGTCCCTTACGCATTTTTCGCTTGAGCAGCAGGCAGCCTTGCTGGCAGATGCCCACGGCTTGCGCCTGGCTGTCACACGTCATCCGGCCGAGCGATTGTTGTCGTTCTGGCATGACAAGCTGCATCTGGCTGATCCGGCTTATGCGCCTTTGAATGGTTCTGTTCAGCTCATGCGATGCAGGTCGGTGGATGAGACCTGCAGCTTTTCTGATTTTCTGGCCTTTCTCAATGAGAACTGGCATCAACTCCGTTCGGATGGTCACCTTCGACCCCAAAGAGAGTGGCTGATCGATCCGGGCTTGTTCAACCACTGGCTCGATCGTGAACGGTTGCTCAAGGATCTACCCCGGTTGTTGGAACCCTTGCTTGATCCATTGCGCATGGGGCTAATTCGTCAGGAATTGAAGCGTTATGATCGGTTTTATCGGCAGCGCCTGGCTAAACGTTGGCAGCAGGCTTATAGCAAAGATGGATTTGCGATTCTTGAGAGACTTTATGGTGACGATCTTCAGGCATATAACTACCGTTTGCCGATCCGTCGAGTTGAACGGATCAAACCTTTGGCTGTCGTGGATGTGGATGCACTTGTGGATCCCTTGCAGCAGTTGCGGGAGCGTCATCAGCAGATTGCTGGCCTGCAGCAACAGGTGCATGAACTGCAGCATCAGTTACAAGAGGTTCAACGTTCTCTCGAGCAACCACCCCTGCCTGTATTCAGTTCGGTTTCGAGCACATCATGGCCGACTCATAACAGTCCAGAGGCCGGGCTCGGACCGTTTTATGAACTCCTTCAATCGGGGCACTCCCAGGAGCTTTTAGATCAGCTGGATCGCCTAACAAACCATCCCCATCAGGGTGAGATTCATTATTTGGTGGGCTTGGCACATGCTGGACTTGGTCAGCCTGAGCAGGCACTTCGCTTCTACGAATCAGCCCAGGAGCGCGGATTTCTTACTCCATATGTTTTGTTTAACGGCGCCAATGCTTGTCGTGCGTTGGGCGATCTGCAGGAAGCTTTAAGACTTTTTAGGGAGGCTTTAGATCAATATCCATCTTTTTCGGAATGTCGGCATAATTTCGCTTTGGCATTGATTGATGCCAATCAGCCCCAACAGGCTGAGCGTGAATTACGACTGCTGCTGCGCGATCAGCCGACTTATCACCAGGCGGCGTTTTGCTTGGGTAATCTGCTTAGGGACCTTCGTCGCGACCGCGAGGCTGTTGAAGCTTTCCGATTGTGTTTGCAGTTCGCTCCATCTTATGCTGATGCCTGGAACAATCTTGGCCTTACCTATGGTAACCTTAAAAACTTAGATCAGGCAATCGCTTGCTATCGGCAGGCGCTTAGTATTGATGCCCTGTTTAAGCCCTCTCGCCAAAACTTGGCGCAGGCCCTCATTCAGCAGAAAGAACATCAAGATGCTCTCATTCAATTCAAGTTGTTGTGTGAGCTGGACGGCTTAACTAGCCAAGAACAGGTGATTGGTTTGCAGGGGCAGATATCCTGCTTGATGGAACTTAATCGCTACGAAGAGGGACTGGCATTGGCTGATGCCCAAGCGGATCGTCGCTTGCAGTTGATGGCTCGCCTGCATGTGCTGCCTGTCCTCTATGAAACGGATGAGCAGCTCTTGGCGGTGCGTCAGTTATGGTTGTCTGATGCTCATGAACTGTATCAACTGTTAGAGGGGATTGAGCAAGATGATTCCGTTTGGCATTTGCTTTATGCACATGCTTGGGCGCTCACCAACTTCTATCTCGCTTACCAGATGCAGGATGACCGCCCTCTGCAAGAGCTCTATGCAGGGATCCTGGATCGCATCTTGAGACCACGGTTGCATGCATTTATGAATCCCCTGCCACCCCGTACACGGTCTGCCGATGAACCTGTACGCGTTGGTGTGATCTCTCCACACCTGAACAATCACAACGGTTCAATCTGGTGCCTTGGATGGTTGAAGGGGATTGCTGGTCGAGAAGGCTATCAAATTTATGCCTACAACATTGGCGATGTCGAGGATTCCGGTACAGAGCGTTTCGCTGCTCTTGGTGTCTACCGACACTTGCCTCTGCGTTCGGATCAGGTTGAGACTATGCTTCAAAAGATTCTTGACGATCATCTCGATCTTTTGATCTTTACGGATATCGGTATGCATGCAGCCAGTAAGATCGTCTCTGTACTTCGGCTCGCACCGATTCAGGCTCAAGGATGGGGGCACCCTGTCACTAGCGGTTCGCGCACCATTGATTATTTTCTGAGCGGTGAAGGTATGGAGGCCGAAGGCAATGAGCGCCATTATTGCGAGTCTCTTTGGCGTCTGCCCGCAACAGGGTTGAATTATGAAACGCCCCTTGCCGTGCATGATGGCCAATCTTTATATGCAAAGTTTGATCTCCCCCTCGACCGGCCGCTCCTTGCTTCCCTACAGAGCACGTTTAAATATGTACCTCGTAATGACTGGGTCTTTGCTGAAATTGCCAAGCAGAATCCCGAGGCTTTAATTGCCCTTGTGGGCCATATGGGCCACAGCGGAATTGCGGATCGCCTGCTGCGTCGAATGCGTCGCCATTTTGTGGAGCGCGGGCTCGTCCTCGAAAATCATCTTCGCATTCTGCCAAGACTTGATTACGGCGACTACATGGGATTGCTAGCGATTAGCCATCATACAATTGATACGATTGATTGGAATGGTGGTAATAGCTCGCTGCAGTCATTTTCTCTTTGTTGCCCTGTAGTGACGATGCCGACGGAGTTTATGCGCGGCAGGCATACCATCTCAATGTTGTCTGTGCTTGAACTTCCCGAGCTGGTCGCTAGTGATAGGCATGAATATGTCGCAATCTCGAGTCAATTGCTACAAGATTCTTCCTTTTACTTTGCTGTCAAGGCGAAGATTGCCGAACGAAAACATCTGCTATTCGGTGATCATGTCGTTTCTGATGGTTTCAGGGATTTTGTTGACCGTTCAGTATCTGAAAGTCTTTTGGTCGGTTCTGAGTTCTTGCCTTGTGCTGTTGGACCCGATGATGTGGTAGAAGCTGCTTAATTCCTGATGGCGACTGGTTCTATTGATAAGAATTTCCCCTTGCTGGGGGATCGTCCGGATTCTGAAAGGCGTAAGTGGGCTCGCTGGGTTCTCGGTAGCCATAGTGACCAGTTTATTCCCGAGATGATTGCAGAAGTGCAGAGGTTGGACCATGAAGATCCGATTTGCTATGGCAGTCCTGTGCTCTCTCCCGGTCTTCATGCCGAGGATCTTCTTGTTATTAGCAGTGAACGAGGTCGTCATTGCTTTGTGGTAGACCAGCCTCTTCCCTGCCGAGTAGTCCTGTTTGACTTTACGGGGGAAGGCCTCGAGCCCGATGCCAATCCTTTTGATTGGCCCACTGTCAGCATCTCATGTGACGGGATGGGGCAGGTGCTTGATGCCCTGTATTCGGAAATTGTTCTTCCTCCCGCCGGCAATTATGTCGGCGTTGTTTGTGACGATGTCATGTTGAGAGCAAGTGACGTTCAGATGATTTTATCTTTGGGACATATTCATGATCTCAGCGCTCTCCAGCCTTCTGTGTATAACAATCACGAGCTTTGTGATGAATATCATTTTCTGCGGCAGCGCTCGGGCGTTTCGATGCATCGTGTGCCCATTGTTGAGGTCATGGCACCCTTTGTTCGCAGGGAGCTCATGGATCGTGTGATGCCTTTCAACAGAGGAATTTCAAGTGCTTATGGCATCGATCGCTTCGCTCTCCCCCTATGTGCCGCTGATCAAGGTATGTGGCGATTCGCTGCTGTAGATGCCGCCCCAATGACGCATGTTCGTCGTGGGCGCACTCTCAGGCAAGCCTATGCAAATGGTTTGATGAGCAAGGAGGAGGAGCTGCTCGTCCGCCAGCGACTGATGTTGGCGATGGGTGGTGAGATCGACAAGGATCTCCATTCCCGCCTTGAACGGGCGGTGGTTGGTCACAGTTGAGGTTGCATGAATCTGCCGCTTTTTCTCGCGGATCACAGCACCTGGCCCACCATCACCGCCGCCACGGCGGAGAACAGGGTGATGCCGAGGGCGGTGAAGGGGTTCTGGCCTTGGGCCACCGCGAAGCTGGTGATCACGCCGGCGCCGAGGCAGGCCACGGCCAGTTGGGTGGTGAGGGCGGGGCGCTGGTCCACGGGGGCGGCAAATCGCTGTGGGCAGCTTGCTGGCCCCGGTTTGC
>JBIKWV010001004.1:0-2626 GCA_044356135.1 Elainellaceae cyanobacterium | reverse complement strand
ACTCTACGAGTGGTTGATTAAACCCCTGGAGGCGGATCTGCGGGCAGCCAATGCCCGCACGATTATTTTTGCCCCCGATGGGGCGCTGCGCTACGTCCCTCTGGCGGCGCTCCACGACGGTCAACGCTGGCTGGCACAGCGGTTTGCGATTACCCATATTACCGCTGCCTCCCTCACCAACTTCAGTGCCCGTCCCCAGAATCAACTGCGGGTGCTGGCCGCCGCCTGTGAGCAATGTGCATTCACGTTTTCTGTTGGCGATCGCACCTTTAACTTCAGAAATCTACCGTTTGCGGAGACCGAAGTGCGTAATCTGTCCGCAGGCATCCCCGGCAGCGAGACGCTGATCAACCAGGCATTCAGCCCTGCGAACCTGCAACCGCTGATGCGTCGTTACCCGGTGCTGCATCTGGCAACTCATGCCGCTTTTGTGCAGGGACGTTCCGATGAGTCCTTCATTGTGTTTGGGGATGGGACGCGGGTCACTCTGCGCGATATTCGCCGTCAGTGGAGCCTGGAGCAAACTGATCTCGTTGTGCTGAGCGCCTGTGAGACTGCTCTAGGAGAATCTCAATTGGGCAGCGGCATCGAGATCCTTGGCTTTGGCTATCAAATGCAGGAAGCAGGTGCAAGGGCAGCAATCGCCTCCCTCTGGCAGGTGAGCGACGGCGGCACCCAGATGTTGATGGATGCGTTTTATGCTGCATTAAACCGGGGCATGACTAAAGCAGAAGCACTGCGGCAGGCTCAAGTTGCGCTGATCACCGGAGATTTGACAGGGGTTGGCGGCATTCGCGGCGGTGCCACCATTTCTGTCGTCAGCACTCGCACGGGACTGCCTGTGGCGGTGAGCGATCGCCTCAACCATCCTTACTACTGGGCACCATTTATTCTGATTGGGAATGGACTATGAGGAATTGGCATTCCTGATTTTTTGCATAGGTGCGATCGCTAAAGAAATAGGTGAGGTCAGCGGACAAATTCACCCATTTTCAAAAGGAGATTGACATGATTCGGAAGATGCAACGCTGGGCTGCTGTTAGTTTACTCCCGCTGGTTCTGGCATCCTGCTCTACGGCAGAAACGAAGAAACTGACTCCCAAACAAATTGCCGAGGTCAACAAACCTGCAACAGTCACCATTCAGGCGATCCACAGCGGTGAAATTGCGGTTCCAGAATACCGAATTGATAACGACAAGGTTGCGCAATTTATCCCAAGGCTGCGGCGGCAGTATCAGATGGGCGAAATTGCCAGCCAGGAGCAGGCAGTCGTGAAGCTGGTGGAAGAGATTTTTGCGAACCCACTGAAGTACATGCAGCCCACCCAGAAGATTATCCGCCAGAAGGCAACGGTGACGAGCCAGGGAACCGGATTTATTGTGTCGGAGGATGGATATGTCGTGACCAATGCCCATGTCGTCTCTAATGAAGGGGATGGGCTGAAGCAGGAACTGGCAGAAACCTCTTTGAAGGAGATCGTCACTAACAACTGTCAGAAAGTGTGGCAGGATCTGGAGCCAATTCAGGAATCCGTGGGCGAAACGATTGGCACCCGTGAATTCTTTCAACTCTGCTCAAAAGGGAGTGTTGAATATTTCGCTAAGTATATGCAGGTCAACAACATCAACACCCAGGTCTATACGTCCATCGGGGAAGTGGCACCCAGCGATGACCCGTCTAAAAATGGCTATCTCAGCGCGGTGAAAAAAGTCGGCGAACCCGCTCCCGGCAAAGATGTTGCCATCCTGAAGATCGAAGCCAAAAACCTGCCCACCATTGCTCTGGGGGATGATGCTCCTCTGGAGATGGGAGATGCCATGTTTGTGCTGGGCTATCCCGCATTCTCTTCCATCGACGGAGAAAAGGCGCTGGAACCCTCCCTCACTTCGGGACTGCTCAGCGCCCGTCAAGTCACTCCCGGCGGCTGGGAGGCAATGCAGACTAACGCTGCGATGAATCCCGGCAACAGCGGCGGTCCCGTTTTCGACCAGCAGGCAAAAGTCATTGGCATCGCTACCTTTGGGAGTATTGATCCCCGCACTGGCAGTGCAGCACAGGGCGTGAATTTTGCCATTCCCATCAGCGTGGTCAATGAGTTCCTGAAGGAGGTCAATGTGGAGCCTGCGGAAGGTAAACTGTCTCAGCAGTATCGCCAGGGCATTCAGCAGTTCGAGGCAGGGTACTACAGCAAGGCGATCACCACCTTCCGCAACATCCAGGATGTTAACCCCAAGTTCCCCTACGTCCAGGAGTACCTGTCTGACGCTCGCTCTGCGCTTGACGAGAAGGGCGATCGCGCTCTCCCCGTCTGGGTGTACGGCGCAGCGGGTGGTGTGCTGGTACTGGTCGGTGCTGGTGGTGTGCTGATCTGGAAGCGACGCGATCGCCGTCGGACTTCGACTCAGGTGCGATTGATGCCTTCGCGGGATTTTGTGGAAAAATAATCCGATTTTTGATTTCTGGTGAGTCAGCCGAATCGATTTGAGAATGCAGCCCGTGGAGCTTTAATGGTTCTGGGGCTGCGTTCTTCGGTTTGTGGAAAGGGGCAAGTCTCCCTTCATGCAAGGTATAAGTAGGTGGGTGTGGAAAAATTGAAACCCCAAAAGCTGTTCCGCCCGCTGCGCG
>JBIKWV010001003.1:0-2628 GCA_044356135.1 Elainellaceae cyanobacterium | reverse complement strand
GGAGCGCGGCTCTCTCACAAAAATCTGCACTTCACTAGAGCGAGAAACGCAATCGCTTAGCCAAAGCTGATAACAATCTAAAGATGTAAATGAGACTACAAAATGTCGGGGGCGATCGCCCTATGTTGATCTGAATTTCTTATCAATCACTGCATATCTCAAACGTTTAATCCTGGCAAATTTCTATGACAACGGCAACCATCGTGCGTGAGCAGGTATGGGGAAAGTTGCGCGGAGTAGCGTATCCTGACTCACGGTTTCACTTCAATTTTGCAGAATATATCCCTGATTTTGTAGGGAGTGACGCTGCCCTGGCCCGGTTTGTCTCGCTGTCGCTGTATCAGCAAGCCCGCTATCTCTTCATCACGCCCGACAACTGCCTGACGGCATTGCGGGAGCAGGCATTGCGGGATGGTAAAACCATTGTCGTTTCAACCTATGGCATCTATCGGGGGTTCTTCCTGCTGGAGCCAGAGCGAATTTCCCCCTCTGAATTTCGTTTTGCCAGTTGGCTGGACGGGATGGAGATTTTTGGCCGTCCCATTACCCTTGCAGAAATTGCCCAACGGGGGCGGTTTGATCTGCTCGTCACAGGCGCATCAGCGGTGTCGCTGGAGGGGATGAGATTCGGCAAGGGGCACGGCTTTTTTGATCTGGAGTGGGGGATGTTCTCCACGGTCGGGGCGGCGGTTGAGGAGACAGCGATCGCTGCCTTTGTCCACGATGTCCAGGTGATTGACGCCATGCTGAACCCTGGGAAAACGGATGTTGCCGTGGACTGGGTCATCACCCCCACCCAGGTGCGCCCTGTTCACCGAAAGCATCTCAGACCCCAGGGCATCCAATGGGATTTGCTCACCGATGCAGTGATCGACAATACGCCACCACTCAAAGAACTCAAAGCCTAACGGGTGGCATAGCTGGTGTTTGGAAGCTCTATTACGAAAGGAATCAAGCATGACAACCAAAGTCCCTGAAAAATTTACCCGTGCCAGTTCCAAGACGGGCCTATTTGTGGCATCCGCCATCTGGGCTGCGGCGATTATTGTGTCTGCCTATATTTGCTCCATGCTGCTCTCGATTCCCGGTGCAGCGGGGGCCAGCTTCTTCTGGTTGCCTCAGATTTTCATGGTGACGGGAGCCATCTGGTTTGGCTGGCGCGGTTGGGTGGCAGCAGCCGTAGGTACGTTTATCGGTGGGGCGCTGGCGGGCAATCCGCTGGCGATCAATATCGCCCAAAACCCGATTCCCGCTTTCGTAGCCAACACTTTTCTGCTGTGGCTGATGTTCAAGATGATGAATATTCGTATCCCTGACCATAACCAGGAAGTGACCAATGGGCTGCTGGTGAAACTGCTGGGGGCGATCGCCGGAATCATCGCCGTGTCAATGGTGGTTGGCTATTTTCTCAATCCCATCATTGGCAACTGGGGATATCTCATCGTCCTGGGCATCACGCTGTTAGGCTTCTATGTGTTTAGCGTCAGTGGTCTGGGGGCCAGCCTCAACAAGCATCTGATCAACGCTATTCTGGCGGTCATCGTCACCAGCGTTGTGAGTGCCGTCATGGGTGCCGTTGCCTGGGCCACCATCGGTGAAATGGGGGCTTCTGCTTACTCCATCGTGTTGCCCGGTTGGGCCATGGGCGATATTGTCGCTGGCATCCTGGGACTGGCGGTGCTATGGGGGTTGACGGGCGAAATGCGGCGACGGGGTCTGTCGGTGTATTGATATGTCTGCAACCCACAGTCATCGAGGATTTGCAGCCCTGCAGCCCGTTCCCCGGTTCTGGGTGTTTGTTGTTCTCAGTGCGGTGACCACCGTCCTCACCTACCAGTGGTGGGGACTGGTGGTCTCGGCGACGATCGTTGTTGGCCTGTTTCTGCTGGGTGGCACTTACCCCCGAATTGGCGTTCTCTCAGCGCTGGTGGCGGGGGCACTGTCATTCGTCGGTAATCTGTTTTTGCGCCATCAAGGGACTGTTCTATTGCAGTTGGGTGTGTTGCAAATTACCAGTGGCAGTTTAGAACGGGCGACTCTGCTGGGCTTGCGGCTGATGGTGATGATTTTGCTGGCGATCGCCTACATTGCTGTCACACCCAACGAAGATTTGCTGCTCACCGCACGGGGATTACGGATTCCCAAAACAGGTGAGATCTACCTGATGGTTGTGCTGCGATACGTCGACATTCTCAAACACGAGTTTGTCACTACGATGCAGGCAATGGGGATTCGGGGAATTCGCTGGGATGGATCTGTGGGGGAACGGATTCATGGATTAAGCCAGATCCCCGTTCCCATCATCTATCGACTGATTGGTCATATTCACGCGCAAACACTGGCGATCGACAGTCGGGGAGGCGTGCAGGTTAAGACTCAATTGCTGGATCCCCCTAATCCGGCGATCGCCCTCCAATTCGAGAACACCGCCGTTACCTACCAGACGGAAGATGAAATTGATGAACAAGCGCTGGCCATTCACCCCACTCATTTAACGGTGAATCGGGGCGATCGCCTGACGCTGCTGGGGCGCACGGGTTCTGGTCGCAGTTCTCTGTTGCTGCTGGCAACGGGGCTGATTCCCCACAGCACAGGGCGAATGGCGGGCCGGGTCAGAATTTTTGGATA
>JBIKWV010000093.1:0-9572 GCA_044356135.1 Elainellaceae cyanobacterium | reverse complement strand
GCTGTAGCGTCGCGCCCTCCAGAATTTGGGTTTTCGGTTTTCGGATAGGCACTAAAAGGGGGACTTTATTAACCCGCAAAATGCCTGCCCGGTCTGACACTCACTCCACAGGCTGTCACCGTGTGTCCCACGGCCAGTATATTTTGTGCTGCATTCATATGTAACAAAAAGGGCTGCAGGCTAAGCAAACAACATTTGCGCGGTATTACCGCCAGCCAGGTTAAGTCCAATTGTATTGCTGGTCAAGCCACTGACATTGCGTAATTCCAGCAGCGTTTGGCCCAAACCAAATCCAGCATTTCCGCTAATCCCATCACTCAATCGGAAAAAAGTGCTGCTGCCATTGCTGACCACATCAATCGCACCAATTCCCTCAAATTGCAGGCGATCGCCCCCCGCACCCGCTGTGAACTGGGTTACCAGATCTCTGCCATCACCAGAGCGATAGATGATGGTGTCGATGTTGCGATCGTTGCCCAGGTTGAGGGTGTCATTGCCTGCACCGCCCACTAAAATGTCAGCTCCGGTTCCTCCAACCAGAATGTCATTGCCATCGCCGCCGCGCAAAATATCGTTGCCGCTCAACCCAAACAAGCGGTCATTTCCGCCCTGACCGTTGATCACATCATTCGAGCGCTCGAAGCCCGAAACCCGATTATCAAGGTCGTTCAGAAACGTGACCGTATTGCGACCAAAAATTGAGTTGCGCGTTTCATTCGCATTAAAGACATCAAAACTATCCCTGAATTGTGTTTGACCATTGAACAAAATGTTACCAAGATCGACAGTAGCACCTGTCGCCTTACTCAGGTTTTCCAGGTTTTCCAATCGGAAATCTTTCAATACTGCCTGAGTCGTCAAATTGCCCTCAAAGCTCACCAGCAAGTCTCTGCCCTGTTGGGTGAGCAAAAGATTTCTGGCGACCAGACCCTGCCCTTCAAACTGGATGGTATCGACTTCTCGAACGACCTGGCGACTGGGATTGTTGCCGCGTCCGATACCCTGGAAGTTGATCGCAGTCCGTTGTTCACCTTGCTTGACGACAAAGTTTCGCTGACCACCGTTACCGAACCACTGCCCGCTGGGATTGATCGAACCACCAATCTCGTCATCCCCAATCACTGCTGTTGTGGAGAATGCGGCGCGACTGAATGTATACCCCTGACCCTCAAGCAAGTTCACTGTGATGGATTCGTTGGGGTCAAATAATTGGTCATCAATAATTTGAATCGGAATGAAGGTAGTAGTGACTCCAGCAGGAAGCAGCACACTGTTAAGGGGAGCGACATAATCTTGTCCAAATGTGGCGGTGCCTCCAAAGCTGTAGTTCACCCGCACGCTGGTTGGGAAAGAGTTCGATAAGCGTACAGTCGCTAGCAATGGTTGAGCGCTATTCTCTGCGACAGTATTGGAGATCTGAATAGATGCGATTGGTAGGGGAACTTCGGTGGTTGACCCATCAAATGTAAAAACATCGGATCCAATGGCAGCACTGTTGCCCTGGAAGGTTACACCAGCTAAGGTTAGGTTGGCTCCGGAGTTGAAAATAGCCCCGCCGACCCCCAGTCCATTTTGAAAACCCGTTCCCCCCTGAGCACTGTTGTTTAAGAACCGGCTGTTGACCACGGTTATAAAGCCACCATTGCTAAAGATAGCACCGCCTAAGCCAGCACCACCGCCGCCTTGGCCGCCTCTGCCTCCCGCACCGGGGCTGTCGCCATTAAAAGTAGCTTGACCGTCTCCCCCTCTAGCACCGTTGCCTCCAAAACCACCGAAGTTACCACCCCGGCCACCAATTCCTAAATTCCCGCCTGTTCCAGTTTGACTGCCCAGCACATTGGCACCACCACCGCCACCACCACCGCCGCCGCCACCTCCTGCACCAAAGCCGCCGTCAGCGCCATTACCACCGCCACCGCCCGTGCCTCCTCTACGAAAGAAGGCTGCGCCACCCGCGCCGCCACCGCCGCCACCGCCACCGCCGCCACCAGTTCCAATACCTATCCCTGTAAAGCCGTTAAAGCCTCTGCTTCCACCAATACCAACAAAAAGACCACCACCCGATGGGATGACTGCTCCAGCACCACCACTACCGCCAGCGCCGCCCCCGTTACCGGGAATCGGGCTACTATTGCCACCCCGCCCTACACTGCTGCCACCATTGAAGCCATTGCCAGAGTCATTGCCGCCGTTGCCGCCGCTGCCTGCAAAGCCCAAGGCATTCCCGCCAATCGCCTGATTATTGGCAAAGGTGATATTATCGACCAGAACGACGCCGTTCTGCACGAAGAGAGCACCACCAAAGCCACCGCCGCCACCGCCACCGCTGACACCGCTGCCGCCGCGTGCGACTCCATTTGAGAGTGTCAGGTTTCGAAACGAAACACTCGCTCCAGCCACAGAAAAAATTTGGTTTTGGTTGCCATTAATAGTGCGGTTGTTGCCGACAAAATCAATATCATTTAATCGACCATCACTGAACGCCAGGGTTTGCAGGGGAGCAGTTAAAGTAACGTCGGTCTCCAGGGTAATTGTGTCGCGTCCCGGTGAGCGGCCTGCCTCGATAATTGCTTCGCGCAGACTCAACACCCCGTCTCTGGAATTGATCACATCTCGACTGGTGTTGACGATAAAGGTAGCCATTGTTATAAATCTCCAAAAATTTCAGATTGTTTGGTACGTATGTTGTTGCAAAATTGGGCTAAACGATCTGCAAGTTGTTCAGATTGCCCTTGAAACCAGTGACCTCGAAGCACTCATAAATTGGAAACGCTTGTGGGTTCAGTTAAAAGCTGTAGGTTGGGTTGAGTCCGCAAAACCCAACAAGCAAAGGCGTTTTACAGAGGTTGGGTTGAGGAACGAGACCCAACCTACGTCTTAAGTCAGTGCTATTACCTCGGCGACTTTAGAAAATGCGAAAATGAACCGACCCCGCGTAGGATGGGCAAAGCGAAGCGTGCCCATCACCCAACTACGGGCTAGATGGGCACGCTTCGCTTTGCCCATCCTACGAATAAAGAGTCTTTGTGCAATGCACCCTATTTGATCACCGAGGTAATATTTACCTACGCCACGATTTGGAAATCATTCACCGTTAGGGCTGGGTTATTCTGCACAGTGGCAAACTGTCCGCCTGTCCCGAATCCAGCCGCCGCGCCGTTTCGGTTAAAGAACAAATTGCCTGTGGCACGGCTGTAGGTAATCAACCCCGCACTGGTGGCTGCGATCGCATCGTTACCGACGATCGCAATTTGACTGGTGTTGATCGTGCCAAAGGTGGTTTGATCCAGGACGATGCGATCGCTGCCTCGAACAAAATCGAGAATGCGATCGATTCCCAGATCGGCAGTGTTAAACGCGCGATTGCTGTTGAAGACAAACGAGTCACGTCCAGCGCCGCCTTGAAACTGGTCGTTGCGTCTACCTCCAGTCAGCACATCATCTCCGGTGTTGCCTACCAACTCTAGCGTTGCAGTTGCGCCAATGCCTGTAATCGTGTCGCGCCCGCCGCCGCCCGTGACGCGAATCGAGGTGACGCCCGTTGTTGCCGTATCGCGGATTTCGACACCATCGCTGCCGTTCAAGCAGTTGATTTCCATCTGCTCGATGTTCGTTGCCTTCAGATCCACCGCAACCGGGCGAGTGCGAAGCAGTTGCAGCGTGTTATTAGGAGATCCCTGAACGATCAGTTGATCGCCCTGATTCGAGCAGTTAAACACGAGCGTATCGTTGCCCGCACCGCCGTCGATGATATCGTTGCCGTCGCCGCTGTCCCAAATGACGCGATCGTCCCCTGCTTCCCCAAAGATAGAGTCGTTGCTGCCGTTGCCGTCGATGGTGTCGTTGCCGTCACCGCCATTGATTTGTTCAATTGAGTCGGTTCCGGTGAGTACATCGTTTCCGCTCGTGCCGCTGATCAAGTCATTGTCTTGAATTTCCACTGTCACAGTGGTTTGCTGGGTCAGTTCGTAGCCACCACCGGAAAGCAGTCGAAGCGTCAGGGTTTCCGTTGGTTCTAGCAGGGCATCATCCACTGTCGTGACGTTGAAGGAAAAGCTGCTCAACCCAGCCGGAATGATGACGAAATTGGCTAGCAAGTTGTGGTCAGGGTTGGGTTCGATAGCTGTGGCAGCAGAGCCTCTAATCTGTGTGTTAAGCGTTATTCTGCCTTGGGTCGGCTGACTGAACGTGAAGGTGAACCGGGCGCTGCCTCCTTCTCGAACCGTCAGGGTTTCGCTGGTGAGGCTCACTTGCGGAACGAGTCCGACCAGTCTAGCCGGTTGCCCAGTTGCAAAGACACCGCTAGTTGCTAAGAGGTTGTTGGGATCAGCGCCCACAAATTGATTGCTTTGAAAGCGAATCGAGCTATCTAAACTGAAGATGTTTGCACCCAGGCTTGCTCCATTGTTGGCACCTGTTCCACCGACTGTGCGGTTATTGTCAAAGCGGCTGTTACGGATCGTCACGGTACTGTTGCGAGCAAAGACTGCGCCCCCCAAACCTGCGCCACCGCCGCCGCGCCCCCCTGTACCCCCTGCACCGCCAAAAACATCTGCATCTGGGCCACCGGGCAGGCCATCTGCACCCGCAGAACCATTGCTACCAAAGCTGTCTGGTAGAACGCGGGGAACACCATTGCCATTGCCGCCAAACACGCTGTCAAACGTAGTATCGGAACCGCCGCCACCGCCGCCGCCGCCGCCGCTGCCGCCGCCAAATCCACCGTTTCCTCCCAGTCCACCCGTGCCGCCATTGCCACCGAGATCGCCTAACAAAAAGAAAACGCTTTGACCACCGCCACCACCACCGCCTGCGCCACCGCCTTCCCCAAAGTTGCCATTCGCGCCGTTTCCGCCATCTCCGCCCCGGCGATCGCGGTTTGTCTGGAAGCCATTCAGTCCCCCTGCCCCCCCTGCCCCCCCCGGACTGCCCTCGAAGCCGCCGCCTCTGCCGCCCGCAGTGCCGTTATCTCCACCGATGCCGAGGTTGCCGCCATTGCCCCCCCGTCCAGCGGTTCCGGTCGAGTTACCGCCCCTTGCCGTGTTGTTGCGAAACTGAACATTGTTGATTTCAACGGTGGAGGACTCAGTAAACAGCGCACCGCCTGCACCCAGACCGCCGCCACCGCCACTGACCCCCGTTCCGCCCTGAGAAGTTCCGTTCTGCAAGGTCAAATTGCTGAAACTGGCGGTCGTGTTAGCAACTTTGAAGATTCGATTGACGCCGCTTGCACCGCTGATGGTTGCGCCAGTTTCGGTTCCAATTAGCTCAATGTTGCTGATAATTGGCGGCAGCGTTCTGCTTAGGGTGATGCTGCCGGTGATGAAGATGCGATCGCTCTCTGGAGAAAGATTTGCACGGGCAATGGCATTGAACAATTGATCGGCATTGCTCACCTGAAAGTCAGCAAGGACTTGCTGATAGGCTTCCATCGCCTGCACCTGCAACGCCAGCGGTGCTTCGATTAAGCCTGTCGCATATTCTAGCAGCCAGTCACCACCCAAAGCTGTATTCCCCGTCAGGTCATCGGACGCTGCTACATCCGCGTCGGTCAGATGGCTCAACTGGTTCACAAATGCCTGACCTGCGGAATCTGAGGCGACGTTGCAGCCATACAGCAGCAGATCGGCATCTTCAGTCAAGGCGGTTTTCCACTGGTTGAGCGAGTCGGCGTATTGGGCGATCGTCGCTTGATTCAACACTGTGTTGCCCAGGCGCAAGCTACCCGACGATCCATGTCCAATCAGGTGAACGCTGCTAATATCGCTGCGATTGGCTAATGTTGCCGTGATTTGGGCAATGCCATCTTGAGTGGGATCAAGCAGAATGGCTTCCACGCCTGGAAGCGTCGATAGGGCAAGCTGATGAGCATCTTCGACCGTACCGTCAATGAATACGAGCGCATTCGGGCGATCGCCAGATTCTGTATGAGTTGAAATCTTGGGGGCTTTTAGGAGATTCATGAGTAGGACTCCAAAGAGTTCTGTTGAAGGGATGTTTGCAGGCGGTTTCTGTAACCTTTGCAACCAATTTTATGAATCAAGCCCCCATCGATTCATCTGAAGAACGTCTTGAATTCCCCTCCGACGAAATTAATAGCTTCAGGGTCAGCGATCGCTGAGGTGTTCTCATACTTCTCTAACTTTCGTTGATGCGATCGCCTTTTCTTATCAACGAAAGTTATATTTTGGCTCTTGGAACCTATCCGAAAATCTGAATTGCCCTAACCACAATGCACACACTTGCTAGCACTACATGGCGGAAATAAGTCGATGATTGATGGTGTGGGGCGCTTAAGCCACCGAGTACTAGATGGACATCGCCTAGAAAATGGCGTCTAACGCTTTGCGATCATCCATCCTTGGTCACCCTCCTTTCGGCTTGGGAGGTTCTGGCGGGATCACTGTTTTTAAGCGTTCCCACACTTCATCGGGCAGTCGAAAGTTAGGGTGAATGTCTGTGAAGCTCATCCTTCTCTATAGGTTCAAACACAACCATGATAAGCGTCTCACAAATCTAGAGGTTTTCGGATAGCCTTTTAGAGACATCCAGCACAAGCAAACGACCAGACTTGTCTCCACTCTCCATCAAGCAGGAGTGCAGACCGTTGTAACTGGCGACATTCGAGAGATACGAAAGTTGGTTGATTATGTCAAAGACGCGAACCAGGAAATACACCAAATGTTGCAATGATGACAAAGCTTCTCAGCAAAGGATATAACAGGGCTAGGATAGACTAATTGCCTTAACCGAAAATGAAGACTCTCTTGAACTCGATTTCTAAACCCTATACCTCCATTTTCGTGACCCGTTTTGAACTATTAAGACATTGCTTCACTGCGATCGCACTCTACCTGCCCACTCTGGCAGTGACCTCAGTTTCCGCTGAAACCATTGCCACCTCCAGAGTCCCTGGTGTTGCTCCTCCGGCT
The DNA here is from genome assembly GCA_044356135.1 of Elainellaceae cyanobacterium. Classification (GTDB taxonomy): domain Bacteria; phylum Cyanobacteriota; class Cyanobacteriia; order Elainellales; family Elainellaceae; genus CAZVXA01. The sequence continues at coordinate 2,640 of JBIKWV010000093.1, read as the reverse complement.
TGTGCCGAAGAAACTCAGATTGCGTTGAATTCCTGTGCAGTGCAATGGTCTAGAACGGCGGATTTTTTGCGATCGCTGGTCTACGAAGAATTGTTCTGGCGAGTTTCCGAGCAGACGCAAGCCCAACTTATTACCACAGAACAAGCCTGGAATTCTTTTCGGGATGTCCACTGCCAGGAAGCAAGTGAGGGAGTGCGTGGAGGATCGATATATCCACTGGTCTACCACACCTGTCGGGCCAGAGTGGCCAACGATCGCATTGCCGATCTACAGCGTTTAAGTAATTCTGAAATAACGCTGAGCGGAGCGGCTCAGCGATTAAATTCACTGCTCAATCAATCGGGTTTAAGCAACAACAACGCTCAGCGTTTGTGGCAGCGATATCAAGAATTGCACTGTCAGTTTGAGATGACACGACTGGCTCAACAGTCTCCACTATCGAGCCAACCATCGGGACAGCGCTCGATGCAGCCGCTAGAGGAATGCCGTCAGCGTCTAGCAGGCGCGCGAATTCGTCAAGTTGAGATGATGAATTTCAACCGATAAGTGTATAGCAGTTGATCAATCGGTTTACGGTGATACCTCATGGAAACGCTCATGATCCTTCTGGGTTATCCCAGTCTCTGGAGTATCCTGGTCTGGATTGTTTATCAGTGGCGGCTTTACTGGCTCCTGTTCTTGATGATATCGACAGGGGTGGTCGGCACGATTCTTTTCTTTGTGAGTGTTGTCAACTATTACACTGGCGGCTTAAACCTCTTTACTGCAATTGGTGTTGATATTATATCTACAATCTTAATTCTGGTTTTAGCCGTACTGTGGTGGATTTTGGCCTTACCCTTTTTCCTAAAACAGCGTCAAAATGCGATCGCCCAGTGCCTTACCAAAATTCTGTTTCGGGTGCAAGTAGCAAGCATGGCTCTATTGGTATTTAGACTGCTAGGACAACCTTACGAGATCCATCTCAGCGGTGGATGGTCACCCAGGGAGCATTTTCAGACTGTAACCTGGCATTTCGGCATGATAGGTCTGACGTTTGGCAATGTCATATTTCTAACACCCACCATTCTCATCAGTTTGTTTCAAGACTATACTGGGCAAAAATGGCAGCGATGGTTACGATTGGCAATTCAAGGAGTATTACTGATTTTACTGTGGTACTGGTATAACCAGGCAATGCTACCACAGCCCAGTCCCTGTCAGATTGATACTCGGTGGTGTGTATGAAATATCTTGTTCGTTTATTTTTGGTATTGCCTGGTCTGCTCATCATTGGAGTTTTCTCAAGTCTACTCTTATCTAATCTCCTGACTCAGCCGATTGTTGATCAATCTTATCTGGCAGGTCGCTATGAAATTCGTGAGAAAATTTATCAGCGTGGTAGCGGTTGGCCAGATTACAGATATGAGCGAATTTATGTGCTGCAAGACGGTTGGCAACAAATTGAACTCGCTCGATTTGAGAATGAAAGCAAAGATGGGATAGAAGCTGCTGTTCCCAGAGTTTTGGGTGAGTGGGTGACAGTGTTTAGTGCAAACCACCTAATTTTGTGGAAATCCGGCAGTAAACCAATTGTATTTACTCCATACCGGGCGGTGGGCTGGCAGGAATATGCGAAGCAGGGGTTAACTGATATCAATGGGCATTACGATTACTATGCGAGGGACTTCAGGATAGTGGGCGATCGCTGGCTGCTTGAATATCACTGCGCGAACCAACCCTGCTCTCTGGGAGACGATAATCAACCCCTGTCAGACAAGCTCATTTTTTTCTCGGATGATCAGGGACAGACTTTTTATGTGCAATCTCCTGAAAAGTGAGTTGACAAAATTGTGAATTTACCAGAACCATCAAAAATTATCGTTGAGCCATTTGATTTGACACGAAAAATACGAATCTATGATGATAGCCCAGAGGATTGGAATTCACCTGTTCAAGTGTCATTAGGTCTTTCAATTTGGAGCTTTAGTCTCGCTGAAATTGATCGACAAAACTTTTTTCAAATGGAGGAAATTCTGGGGGCTGAGAATTTTAAGACGATCGTTGAAACGCAGGGATTCGCTCACCCCAGCTATGAGTTCAAAATTTATCGGGGTGAAGACAACTTACCCTTGCGATATTCCTTGCGGGCAAGTCAATATCCCAATATTCATGAACTAATTATCATCAGCTTCGGTGAATTTCAACCCAGCCGATGGATTGCCCATGTTGAAGGAATTTGGCATGTGAGCGGATTAACGATGAATGGCAAATGTGGGAGCCTTTAAACAGGCCCTGAGAGCAGCATCTCACCTCGACGATACAGAAGATGAGCTGCCTGTGAATAATGGCATTGCAATCTCCTCACCAATCCACGAACTGCTCCCAGCCCTGAATCGTTGCTGGGTAGCCTGCAACAGAAGCCCAGTTGACTAACTCTAAATAAGTGGGTTGGTCTAATCTGGCAAATCGTGCAGTCGCATCTGTTGGCGCTTCGATCTCTAAAACATTCACCAGAACGATTGCATTATGATACATTCGACCTGTAATCAATCGATATTGTTTTCCATCTATTGCACTTTTCGATTGGGTAAGGTACGGGGTGCAGGGGTGGAACCCCTGCGTGGGGGGCCAGGCCCCACACCCCCGACCGCACCCCCG
>JBIKWV010000092.1:0-9576 GCA_044356135.1 Elainellaceae cyanobacterium | reverse complement strand
TGAGAAGATAACAGAGAAATCACTGAGATAAATCAATAGTTTGAGATATTAACTATTTTTTAGGTATTTGCAGCATTAACTAGAACGTTTCAAGACAATTAATATTTATATATTCAAGATTGCTTAGACCAGATAAGCAGAATTCAAATTCATACAGCCGTTATCAGGGGAGTCAATGAAAATGGTTCGATTTAGTTCCTATTGGAATACTGCACAACGGTTTGAATTTCTACAGTGTGCAGGAGTATTAGCAGAAGTATTGATTGCAGGAAAAGCGATCGCCACTGGCAACCCATTCATGGCGACCTGTGCGGCGCTGGCAGTCGGGTTTACGATTCCAGGTCAGATCGCAAAGGTTTCGGATGGCGTGAGCCACTTTTGCAGAAGAATCGGTTTGAATCCAATATTTCTGCTGGGGGTCGTTACCGGATTAGTCAGCTTCTCCTTCATCCTTGATGGAGGCGCAGCCCACGCGCAGTTTTTCAATGGGGCTGAGAGCTGGCTCAAGGGTGCGCTGAAAGGCAGTGATGAGATTATTTCTCTGACATTCAACGTTCTGCGGGGACTATTTTTGATTTACCTGGGAATTGCCCTGGTGCAGGTCATTCAGAAGTCCCGTGACGGCGAGGACTGGCAGACGCTGGCCCGGACTCCGATGATTATCCTCGTCACTGTCACCCTGGGCGATGTGCTGGCCGGGATGATCACGGGCGGTGGTAGCAGCAACTAACGGATGATTTGCGCAAATTTGAACCTGTAGGCAGTTTTGACCCATGTCCTTCAAAGACAACCAACCGCGTTCAGTCAACCCACTCCTGGGGACACAGCCCAAGTTTGGATTTATCCCTGCGGAGCAACTCTTCCCCTGGATGGTCATCTCCTTTGGCATCTACTTCTTTGCCCAGGGATTGCTCAAGCTGGGCTGGACGTGGACCGTACTGCTGATCTTCTGGGGAGATGTCACCTGGTGGCTGCTGACAGGTTCAAAACCCCATCGCTTTCTTTCCAAATTTGTCCCAACTCCCCACTGGAGCAGAGCACGGGTCAGCTATCGCTCCATTTTCTCAAAGGAAGAAGTGACACCTGGATCATCCCACCGAAACAATACTCAGCAAACTCACGCGAGGAAGAAAAGCAGGAAGCAGAGATGAAGCGAGAATCCAAAATCCCAGACCAGAAAGTATCGATTGACAGTACAAACATTCGCTATGCAGCGATCGAGAATCAGCTTCATCTACAATTTCCTCTACGGTTTGAGTTTCGGGGGCGAACGGTCGGTGCATTTGTTTTGAGCAAGGGCAAAGGACAGAACTACAAGTTTGTGTTTGGGTTCCACTGCAAGGGGGTACATTCTACGCTAAAGGAAAACCAGCGCAGCGCAACCTTTGATGCGATCGAGTCTGGCCTGAAGGATCTGCCTTACGGTGAGACGATGACCGTTCATATGGGATCATTTTCTACGGATACCGATCGCCAGAAGCAACTGTCCACCCTGTTTGAGCAGGCAGATGCACCGTCGCTCAAGTTTCTGGTACGCGGTGAGAAGGAGCGAATTCGGGAGCTGACGAAGCAGGGAGTACGCAAGCCGAAATTTCTCAAGATTTACGTGACCTACACCATTGATTCTGAAACAGTTGGGGCAACGGATCAGGTCGATAAATTGATGTACGCGACAATCAACTGGTGGAATCAATTTACAGGCCAGCAGGAAGAAGTTGAGCAACAACGATTTGAAGATCTTTTTACAAAGGCATTTACTGACGGGTTTCAGCTCTGGGAACAAATTCTCTCCACCAAGATGGGCCTGACCATCAGCCCCATGACTGAAACCGAGCTGTGGGCGGCAACCTGGAACCGATTCAATCAATCCGAGGTGCCTCCACTGCCGCAACGGGTGACGATGCGCGATCACGGTTTAACCGAAGAAATTGATTCGGAAATTCATCCCACCAGCCTGATTGTTGAACGAAAGCAGGACTGTCCCTTTGCGGGGCGGGAGTGGGTAAAGGTGCGCGATCGCTTCGTGGGTGCAATGGTCTTTGAAGAAAAACCCGCAGGATGGGCCAGCAAATTTGACGAGCTACGCTACCTCTGGGACATCCTCTCGAAAGACAGAGTGTATGACACAGAAGTTTTCTGTGAGCTGTCAAAAGCAAATGAGGGGTTAGTCAAAACGAACATGGAACGGTTGACGAAGCAGAGTATTGTCTCAGCAGACTTTGCCGCCTCACGCCAGTCGGTGGACGTGGCAGCAGAGATTAAAACGAAGAAGACGATTGACGCTCAGGCGCAATTGTATGAGGGCGCGATCCCCCTGCACACGGCAACCGTGTTTCTCGTCCATCGACCTCATCCCCAACAGCTTGATGAAGCGTGCAGGTATCTGCAATCCTGCATCCGCAGACCCGCACGGCTTGACCGGGAAACCCAGTACGCCTGGTTGATCTGGCTGCAAACGTTGCCGATCACCTGGGACTCACTGCTGCTGCGTCCGTTTAACCGACGCATTACCTATTTCTCCGGCGAAGCCCCCGGTTTCATGTCGCTGGTGTGCCCCAGGGAGTGCGATCGCTCCGGCTTCGAGCTCCTCACCGAGGAGGGCGGCGTCCCGCTCTACCTGGATCTGTTTGGACAGCACCGCAACCTGGGCGTCTTTGCCACCACCCGCGCCGGAAAATCTGTGCTGGTGTCTGGCATCCTGACGCAGGCGCTGGCGCAGCGGATGCCCATCGTCGCCCTGGACTTTCCCAAACCAGACGGCACCAGCACCTTCACCGACTACACCGACTTTATGGGGAAGGATGGTGCGTATTTCGACATCGGCTCCGAATCGAACAACCTGTTTGAGCTGCCCGACCTGCGATCGCTCCCCCTGAAAGAACAACAGGAGCGGTTCGAGGACTACAAGAGCTTTCTGGAAGGGGCGCTGATGACAATGATCATTGGCGGCACGGCGGAATCCCAAATGTTTCGCAATACGGTGCGATCGCTGGTGGTGATTCTGCTGGATCAGTTCTTCAAGGACGCCGAGATTGGCGATCGGTATGAGCGGGCGATCGCTGGCGGATTCGGCTCTGCGGCATGGGATGAGATGCCCACCCTCAAGGACTTTCTCCCGTTCTGTGAACTGCATCGCCTGGAACTGACGGAAGTCTCCGACGAAACGGTAAAAGCAATGGGGCAGATCAAACTCCAGTTGAAATTCTGGATCACCTCACGGGTAGGAAAAGCCATCTCGGCTCCCTCCAGCTTTCCTACCGATGCCAGGTTACTGGTGTTTGCCCTGCGCAATCTGAACGACGACGCGGATGCAGCCGTTCTGGCACTCTCCGCTTACTCTGCGGCACTGCGGCGGGCGCTGGCTTCTCCCCGGTCGATTTTCTTTATTGATGAATCTCCCATTCTGTTCCAGTTTGACGAAATTTCGGCACTGGTGGCACGGCTCTGCGCCAACGGGGCGAAGGCGGGTGTAAGGGTGATTCTCTCCGGGCAAGATCCAGACACGATCGCCAAATCACCCTCCGCATCCAAGATTCTACAGAACCTGTCTACCCGATTGGTAGGACGAATTCAGCCAACGGCAATCAACTCTTTTGTGAAGTATCTGGACTATCCAGAGGAGATTATTAGCCGGAACGCAACCGAGAGCTTCTTTCCCAAACGAGAATCGATCTATTCCCAATGGCTCCTGGACGACAGCGGCGTTTACACCTACTGCCGCTTCTACCCCTCCTATCTGCAACTGGCAGCAGTGGCCAACAACACCGACGAGCAGGCAGCAAGAGATGCGTACATGGCGCTGTATCCCGGCGATCGATTCAGGGGATTAGCAGCGTTTGCGACAGAGATGGTGGCAGCGCTGAGGGATGGTCGGCCTATTCGGTTGCCGGATGGTCAGGTGGGGAACCAGGTGACGCCGAGTTCACAGGAACTCAGTAGGGTGCTGGCGATGACCGGGTAAGCCGAAGGCTCAATTTCCCTGAGTAAGACTGCGGTGCGTTCACAAAGCCGTTTGTATTCCTCAGTCCTGGTTTGATCCCCCCTAGCCCCCCTTAACAAGGGGGGAACTGGAACCACAAGCTACCGCACCTTTGGATAACTGACTCGAAAGTCCCCCTTGTTAAGGGGGATTAGGGGGATCAGAACGGCGAGCCGAAGTCCAGTAATGAAAAAGCTGCTAATTCGTTCGTTCATCAAGCAGGATTCATTCACCAATTCGTATTCCTGGAGGTTCTACAGCGTGAAAATGGGTTTCTCCCTCCGTGTTCTTGTATTATGCAGTGCGATTTACGGGATGATCTGCCTCACCTCAGCGGTGGCGATCGCCCAAACACAAACCCAACAACGCAACCAACCTGCCACCACCCTGCGGGCCGAGCAACTAAAAAACAGTGCAACCGGACTGATCCAGAACTCAGGTAACCTGAGCAACCCCACAGGCCAGGTTAGCAATCTACTGGGTGGATTGTTTAACGGTTCCAGTTCTAACGCCAGTTCTAACGAAAGTGTGAATGGTGAGTTAGACAGCATTTTTGGTGATGCAATGAAGGGCTTTCAAGAGGCCCTGAATCAGTTGCAGCAGCTCCGTGAAGGTATGATCGGTCGGGCACTTGAAGCGATTGTCCGGGGAGATAACCCGCTGGCAGGATTACTCAGAGAGGTGTTTGGCGAACTTAATCTGATCGACCCGAATCAGTTGAACGAGCAGTTGAACAAAGACCTTGAGAATCATTCAAGCAACACTCGACTGGATCAGGCAAATCCGGTGCAGGTCAGAAATCAGCGGTCAGCGACAGGCAGCATCACCAACGCAAGGCAAGTAGCAGGGCAAATTCTTTCCCGCGAGAATCAGCAGCGCATGGTGAAGGAACTCAATCAACTGCGGCAGCAACTGGCACAGGTTGGCAGTCAGGCCGGGGGCAGCACCCAACTGTCTCAGCAGGCATCACAACTGTCTCAGCAAGCCAACCAGCTCAGTCAGCAGTCCCAGCAAACCGCCAGACAGGCACAGACACGAGTATCTACCCAGGATGCGCTGAAAGACCTGAACACCATCACCGCGAATGTTTCTGCTCAATTGGGGCAAATCTCCACCCAGGGGGCGGCCCAGGCAGGGCAGATGGCGAACGTCTCCGGACAACTGGGGGTAGTGGCCAACATGGAAGCGGCACAACTGGCGCGGTTGAATGACGTGACGGTGAGCCTCGCCACGGCAAATCAAAATCTGGCGGACGTGAACAGTCTGATGCGGGGTCAGGAACAGGCGCGTCAGATGGAGCGGAGAGGCGATGTGAATCGACTCACCCAATTGAACAACATCGGCTATCGCCTGTCACGCTAAGGAAAATTCAACGATGCTCTTTCTCTCCTTTGCTGCGAACTACTCCAACGAAGTTTCACAGGCGATCGCCGAATCCTGGGATCAACTCTGGGATCTCGTTCTCGAAGGTGGACTATATCGAATTCTGGCCAATGCTGGCATTGTGATTGCGATCGCCTGTTTGATGTTTTTCCTGGTGGACTTTGCGAAGAAATGGCTCCAGGATGAGCAGGGACATTGGGCGCTTGCAGAGCTGGCCTTTCCCATCCTGGTCGTGTTCTTCCTGGCCAACGGGGGGACGAATCTGGCGACGGCAACCCGTTCCCTGCGGGACATCATCAACAGCTATAACGACCAGGTGCTGGGAACGATTTCGAATCAGGTGAATTTTGAAAATTCGCTGCAACAGATTGCCCAGTTCTCCTCTGCCACCAATCAGATTACTGAGCTGCGATCGCAGTGTAACGCGCTGATTGAGCAGGAAGCGCTCTCAACCTGTCTGCGGCTCCAGAACCAGAAAGCACAGGAAATTGTCGCTGACTATCGCAGGGCGAATCCGGGTGCAGAAGCAGTTCAGTGGGCCAACGAGATGGTCAGGAGAATGCGGGTCAATGAACTGGATCCGTCCAATCCAATTCAGGGGGTATCGCAGATTTTGCAGGGGAGTGTCGGTTTTCACCTGTCCAACTCCATCCTTCCCATTGCCGAAGCACTGGTGGTCGCATTCCAGGCAGCATTCCAGCAGTTATTAGAAGCATCCATGCTGGTGGTTGCATTAATTGGCCCGATCGCCCTGGGAGCCTCACTACTGCCGTTTGGGGCAAAGCCCTTCTACGCCTGGTTAACCGGGTTCTTCAGCATCGGCATGTGCAAACTTTACCTGAACCTGCTGACGGGTCTGATGGCAGTGGCTGCCTCAAAGGTTGCGCCCTACGACATGATCCCAACGGCGATCGCCATCGGGCTGCTGTCTCCCATTCTGGCAATGGCTCTGGCAGGTGGTGGCGGATTGGCAGTGTTCAACGGGATCTCGTCTGCGGTGGGTGGGGCGGCTCGACTGGGGGCTGGAAAAGTTGGCGGCATAACGATGGAACTGATCAGAGCAGGATCACGACGAATCGGATAAGGAGGAGAAATGGTGCGGACATTAGGGATTTCAAGGGGACGGCAGGAAAAGAATACCGTAGGCATCCTGGTGCTGGGGTCGCTCGCTTTTCAGGGAGTTAATTTTCTACTGATTTTGATGCTGTTTGGAGCCTATCTGGCTCTGTCAGGCAAAGAACCTCCGGTGATGATGCAGATGCAGGGAGGAGAGGCGATCGCCATGTCTCCGATGGACAGCAGGGAGCGCACTCCAGCCACAATCCAAAAATTTACCCAGGAAACGATGACGCTGCTGCTATCTGCGTCGGGTCGCATTCCCGTGCCAGAAGGGAGTGCAATGGTTGATCCGGGCGTGGAGGTGCGATCGCAGAGCAACAGGAAAATTGCAACGCTGGCGAATCTGGCATCTTTCGGACTGTCTGAGGATTTCCGAGTTCCTTTTCTGGAGGAGCTATCGAAATACACCCCGCAGGATGTATTTGCACGGGGTGGATCGGTTCCCACGCAACAGGTTTTAGTCATCCAGGATCTGTCTCTGCCTCAGCCAATTCAAGCAGGCGAGTGGAAAGTGACGATGATCGCCAACCTGATCACCGTTTCCCCTGAGTATCCGATGGGGCTACCGACGAAATTCAACCGGGAGATCTTTATCCGAGCCGTTCCTCCAATGGTGAATGCCCCATTCTCCTCAGACCTCGAAAAGCAAATCGCAGGCGTCCGTCAGGGGGGACTGGAGATTTACGGCATTCGCCCCTACATCCCCCCGCAGAACATTCGTTAATAGGTGTTTGAGCAAAGCAATGAGCGATACAAACGGACAAAGCAGTCATCACTCGACAACGGTACTTACCCACTCTCAAACTTTCGAGATTGATAGTTTCGAGGATGAATACGAGAATTCTGTCAATCACGTAGAAGACTACACTGCTGATCAATCACCCACAGGTTCAGATAAAGGCTATGAGAACAAGACCATAAAGCCAGAAGATAATTTACCCATCGAATTACTGGTGGAAGAAGAAGAGGAAGGGCCATCACTGAATCCACAGGACTATCAACCCCGACAAACGCTGGTTGATCATGCTCTGGCAAAGCCTATATTTCTGGGCGGTGCAGGATTGGTCATTGTTCTGATCGCCGGAATCTTCCTGAATCACATCATGGGCAGTGACTCATCCCGTAATACCACCGTGCCATCTCCCGCGCCGAGCGAAACACCAGCAGCAGCAGAAACTCCCGTCACAGGACAGGAAGGAGAACTAAAATCTCAGCTTGCGTTTGCAGGGCAAACCGTTCAGAACCACCAGGCGCTCAGGCCAACCCGGGCCGTTCCAGCCCCAGAAACAACGCCAGCCTCCGAACCAGCACCTTCACCTGTACCGGAAGCGTTTACTTCGCAGGTTCCCGAAGGGGTAATCGCCCAAACCAGTGTCCCCATGCCGCCGCCAGTGCTCCCTCCCGAAGCTGCGCCAGCGGTACAGCCAGAACCGTCCCAACCCAGCTTTCAGGAGCTATACGCTCAAATGTCTCCGGTGGAACGGTGGCAGATTGCGGCGCAGTCTGGAAGTTTTGGCTCCATTTCAGCAACACCTCATGCTCAACGGCAGCCGGAACCATCATCCCTGCCCTTCCCCCAGACCCGGCAGGGTAACTTACCGCTGGTTGAAAATCCCCCACCTGCCCCGGTGACACAATCTTCCGAAAACCGGGGAACCGTGCTGGTAGGGACAAAAGCAGACGCGACCATCGAGACTGCGATCGCCCTGGCCTCCGATAATTCTGTACCAAACGAGCTACGCTACCTGATTCGTCTGACATCACCATTGAAGGACACTGCAAATCGCACGGTAATCCCCGCAGGAAGCGTACTGGTGACAACCGTGAGAAACTTTAGCCCCCAGACGGGAACAGTGCAATTAACCGCACAAAGCTTCATTCAGAACAATCAGGAAAAACCGTTACCCGCCAACAGTGTCCTGATCCGGGCAGCCAACGGGGGAACACTCACGGCTCGACGGGAAGGCGGCGGCAATCAGATGGGGCGATCGCTCCTCCCCGCTCTGTTTTCCGGTATCTCTCAGGCCGCCCAAACCATCAACGAACCCCGCAGTTCCATTACGGTTAACGGGGGTAGCACAATTACCAGCAACAACGGCAATCGCAACATTGGGGCAGCCTTTGCCGGGGGAGCCTTTCGTAACCTGACGGAACAACTCCAGCAGCAGGCCCAAACTGCACAGCAGCAGGCGCAGTCCAGCAGCGGTCACATTTGGCGGATTGCAGAAGGTCAAACGGTACAGGTTTTTGTCAATTCAAGCTTTAGCCTTTAACGATATGCGGTTACTTTCTACACTACTGGGAATTGGCTTGTGCTCCGGATCGTTGCTGGTTGCCCCATCGGGGGCGATTGCCCAAACCGCCGTCCTCTCCGTGGGCCAGCAGACCGCACAGGGAACGCATGAGACAGGAATTTATACCATTCGTCTGGGAACTAGCCAGGGCGTCAATTTAAGTTTTCTGGCCGTGAATGAAACAATTCAGCGAGTCTGGCTCAACGATCCGTCCAGAGTCGTCCTGGATTTTGATGGCTGTCTTCCCGGTGCCCTGGTGGGTGGTCAGCGCCAATCCTGTGAGGGAACAGCAGGGGCAAGTATTGTCCACATTCGGCAGCTCCAGCAACGGATTGATTTTCCGGCGCAGGTGGTGAGCGGTACGGGCAGGCAAACGCTGATGACGATCGTGACCGTTGGGGTGGGGGGCGATCGCAAAATTTATCAGTTTCGCCTGGTGTTTCAGTCGGGTACACCACCCCACAGTCTGGTGCAGGTTGTGCCCGCAGTGGCGATCACCTCTAACCAGATAAACCAGGTTTCGCCACAGTACCAGCAGGCAATTCTAGACCAGCTCAGTCGAGGCTTAGCCTACGCAGAAGCAAATCAACTGGTGCAGGTCAACAGCGACCAGCATCGACGCCTGAAGTATCTGGTGACGCTGATGCAGCAGGGGACGCCTTACAGTGCAGCCATCCAGCAGGCACAGGTTCCAGGGACGGTTGTCGATCGAATTCGCGGATATTCACAACGCGCGGGTAATTAAGAAGATTTCCAGCAATGAAATTACCTGCGTTGTGTGGATGTCTCCCCCGCGCAGCG
>JBIKWV010001002.1:0-2631 GCA_044356135.1 Elainellaceae cyanobacterium | reverse complement strand
CTTCCAGAACACGCCCACGGAATCGACCGCTCAGTTACGCCATCAGTTGGAGCAGATGATTGCTGCGTCGAATCGCCTATCGTCGGTTGCACCAGCGCCCTATGATGTCATTGTGACACCCTGTGAGGTCAACAATAAGCACGGTACAGGCATCCTGCTAGATCGAATCTTCGGCTGTAGTCCACACATCCTATCGGTTCGTAGTATTGATTACTACAAAGGAGAGCACTCATTCGGGGATGTTTCGATTAACCTGAATGCCAGAAATATCTCCCGTCTTGAGATCTTTTCCAGAGTCCTTCAGCAGTTTCAAGATAAATCCGTTAAGCGAATTATTTGCGTCCCTTACCGTACTGAGGACGTGCTGATTGCGATCGCCCTCAAAGATATCTTTAATGCTCCTCTCTGTGCTTACATCATGGACGATCAGAACGTCTATGAACCTGGGATTCCCAATCCGCTGATGGAGGAGTTTTTGACAAAAGCGTCACTGCGGCTGGCAATTTCTCCTGAGATGCGTGTGGCCTACGAGCGCAAGTACAACCTGAAGTTTTTCTGGCTACCTCCAGTCATTCCCCACCATCTACTGCAAACCGAAGCATGGGAACCTGCGCCCCACTATACCCAAAACCGGACTGGAATTCTGGTCGGCAATATCTGGGGACAGAACTGGCTGGAGCACTTGAAACGCACCATTCAGGGGGCTGGATTAAAGATCAATTGGTATGGTCACAAAACCGTTGCAGCAGCGCTAAATGCTGACCCGGATGCACTGGCTGCCGCTGGAATTGTAGCCCACGGATTTCTACCGGAGCCGCAACTGGTACCCCTGTTGCGTGACTATCCCTATGCCGTGATTCCAACCAGCAGCCTGAAAGAGGGGGATGATGCCAAAGCGATCGCCAAACTCAGCCTGCTCTCCCGGATTCCTTTTATCATGGCTACCGCTGGCACACCGATGCTGATACTAGGGGATCGAGAGACTGCCGTTGCCCGGTTTGTGGAACGATTCCAGGTTGGGATGGTTTGCGGCTATGACCCGGTCGATTTGAGTCGGGTCGTTGAGCAAATCACCGACCCTGAGAACCAGCGGAGGATGCGCCAGAATGCGATCGCACTGGCTGAAACCTTCAGCGCACTGGGCATGGCCGACTGGATCTGGGAAGCGTTAGAAACGGGTTCTCCCGCCGATGAACGGTTTGAGGTGCTGGCTCTCCGCTCTGAAGCAGACCTTGTGTCTTATATCCCACCACCACCACCACGACGCGTCTGGCGAGATTTCGTCCCCCCCTTTCAGGCGTTGCAGCGACTACAACGGCAGGGGTTTCAGCCTGACTTTGTAACTGACGTGGGGGCATCAACGGGGATCTGGTCAGACACCATGAGCCATCTGTTCCCCGATGCACAGTTTGTGCTGGTGGAACCGCTCTGGTCACAGTATGACCTCTCTGCGCGGGAACATTACGTTGAACGCCATCCCAATTTCGCCATTGTCGAAAAGGCGCTGTCTGACCAACCGGGTAAGACGCAATTTCGCGTCTCTGGCGACCTGTATGGCAGTTCTTTACTCAATGTTGGGGACTTTCGAGATTACAAAACGATTGATGTTGAGATCACAACCCTGGATGTATTGAGAGTGGAGCGATCGCTGAGCGGGCGGGGTCTCCTCAAAATCGATGTGCAATGTGCTGAGCATCTCGTGCTGGCTGGAGCACAGCAGTTTATTCAGCAGGTTGATGTCCTGATCCTCGAGTTGTCCCTGGTTCGCTACAGTCCAGAAGCAAAAATTTTCCCTGAAATGTTGCAGATTGTCCAGAAGCTGGGATTCCGCATTTACGACGACGTGGGCGAATGGCGCAATCCCGCGAATGGAACACTATTGCAGAAAGATTATCTGTTTGTGCGTGAGCACCTTTTTGTCCCGAAATTAAGAGACTAGCCTCCCTGGAGAATGGTAAGTATGCTTTCGATGCTCAAGCGATTCAAGGCAATTAAGGATTTGCTGTTGGAAAAACTCGACAATATCAGTGCTGATATTGCATCTCTGCTAAAGTCTTCTATCCACACCGTGGAGCAACAGAGCAAACTGCTACAGGCGCAACAGCAGCTTGCGTCGAAGCAAAGTCTGAGTATCCAGCAGCAGGATTTCTTGCGTCAGGAGATTAAATCCCTGAAACAGCATCGCCATGGGGAGATAGAACTGCTCAGCCAGCGGATAAGTGCCCAACTCTCTACCTTCGAGCAGCAGCAGAGCCATCTTCTGGAGCTGAGTCAACGGCTCGAGCAAATTTATGCAAGGCTGGAAGAAATCGGCCAGCGGAGGGTTGTTGTTGCGTGCAACAATCAGAATCAGACAGAACCAGAAGTGAGGTTGATGTCTTATCTATCTTCCTACCTTCAGAGCCATGCTGCACTTGACATCGGTGCCAATACTGGCAGCATCTCGGAACAGCTTTTGTTGAGTGGCTATGAGGTCTACGCCTTCGAACCATTCCTACCTGTATTTGGAAAATTGAAGGATCGGCTGAGCGATTACAGTCACTTCCATCCATTCAATCTTGCGATTGGCGCAGAGGATGGTGAACAAATGCTGCACCTGGCTGAAGATTTGTCAAACAGCAGCACGAAGAA